>VBHV01000350.1 GCA_005881995.1 Chloroflexota bacterium
TGCGAGAAGTGCCCGATTACGGATCTATGCGATTACTATAAGACGGTGGTGAAACCGAAGTAAGGTCTACGGATTGGCTCTCGTCTATGTGTCAGAGCAAGCAGGAATGGATGCTCACCCATTTCATGATTCGGATGGCTAAAATAGCCTCATATGTGTGAGCCTTGAATCGCAAAGAACGTATATAAGATATGGTATATATCATATCTTATATATAGGAAGAAAAATGATCCTTTTACTCGGGATACACTTCACATGTTGGATGTGACGCCAGATCCCAAAGAAAAGCTGGTGTATCCGGGTAAGAAGACGGAATCGGCCTCTTCGAAGGCGATACCGGCGCTGCTCTCCTGCCATCCCTTCTACAATTTTTGCAGCGTTATGCCCCAGTGAGTTGAGTGTATAGAATCCCTTCGCTCATTTAAGAAGGAAACAATGAAAGGATTTTTATGCGCATTGATCTGAAAGAGTACCGTCATTTACTTAAGACGTATCTCATAGCGCAGTGGTCGCGGGTTATTCTGCTGGCGGCGCTGCTGTGCGGGGATATCGCGCTACAACTGGTGAACCCGCAATTACTGCGTATTTTTATCGACACGATCACCGCGTCCGCTGTACAGACGTCAGTATTGTGGGTGGCCGGGCTGTTCATCGTCGTGGCGCTGGTACAACAGGTGGTCAAGGTCGGTGCATCCTATCTAAGCGAGCGCGTTGGCTGGAGCGCGACGAACGCGTTGCGCGTTGATCTGGCACGGCACCTTGTACAGCTTGATATGGGCTTTCACAAACAACACACGCCTGGGGAATTGATCGAACGCGTTGATGGCGATATAAGCGCACTGGCAAACTTTTTTTCGCAGTTTGTGATTAAAGTGCTGGGCAACCTGTTGTTGCTGTTCGGCGTGCTGATCGTCCTGAGCATCCAGGACTGGCGTGCCGGTCTTGCGCTCAGCCTTTTTGCCCTGGTGGACCTGATTCTCATCAATAGCGTGCGCTCTGTGGCAGTGAAGCCCTGGAAAGCCTTCCGCCAGGCCAGCGCGGAACTGTATGGCTTTCTGGAGGAACGTCTGCATGGGACGGAGGATATCCGCTCCAGTGGCGCGCAAGCATATGTCACGCGCCGCCTCTATGGCCACACGCGCCAGCGTTTCCGCAGCGGGCGCAAGGCCAGGCTGGCATCGGTGATTGTATGGTGTATGCCAATTCTCTCTACCCTGATGGGAACACTGGTGGCGTTTCTCGTGATTGCCTGGTTCTATAGTGCTGGTTCGTTGACCCTGGGCATGGCTTTTCTGATCTATTACTACACACAACTGATCTTTCAACCCATCCAATCGATCAGTGAGCAGATGGACGATTTCCAGAAGGCCAGCGCCGGTTTCGCGCGTGTTCGTGAGCTCCTCCAGATCAAGAGCGAGCTCAAGGATGGTCCGGGCGTGACATTTCCGCATGGTGCGCTCATAGTGGAGTTTGATCACGTCGACTTTGGCTATGGAGAGCAGGAGATGGTTGTGCAGGATCTCACATTCAAGGTCGCGCCAGGCGAGGTACTGGGCCTGCTGGGTCGAACTGGGAGTGGCAAAACAACGCTGACACGGTTGCTCTTCCGCCTGTACGATCCGGCGCGGGGGACGATTCGCCTGGGGAATACGGATCTGCGCGAGGCGCGGCTCGCGGATCTGCGCACGGTGATTGGCATGGTCACGCAAGATGTGCAGTTGTTCCACGCCACGGTGCGCGACAACCTGACCTTTTTCGATAAGAGCTGCGACGACACACGTATCATGCAGGCACTCGATACCCTGGGGATGCGCTCGTGGTACGAGGGGTTGCCTGATGGGCTGGATACCATGTTGGCCGCGAACGGAGGTGGGCTTTCGGCTGGCGAGGCGCAATTGCTGGCCTTCGCGCGCGTCTTCCTCAAAGATCCAGCGGTGGTCATTCTCGATGAAGCCTCGTCGCGTCTCGACCCGGCCACAGAGCGTTTGTTGGAGCAGGCTATCGACACGTTGTTGCAGGGGCGTACAGGCATCATTATCGCGCATCGCTTGAGCACAATCCAGCGCGTCGATATGCTGATGGTGCTGGAGGGGGGCCGCGTGCGCGAATATGGTTCACGCGCGCAACTCGCGGCTGACCGCGACTCTCACTTTGCCCATCTCTTACGCACCGCCCACGAGGAAAATCTTGAGAAACATGACCCTAACGCCGCAGTGCGCTCAGGTATCGTGAAAGGAGGGTTACTATGAAAGCGTGGCGTTTTTTTACCAGCATGATACGCTTCTTACCCTGGTACTACAGCTTGAATACGCTCTGCATCACCCTGGTTTTTCTCTTTACTATGATACCGGGTCTGGTGGCACGTGATTTTTTTGATCGCCTGACCACGCATACGCAGGGAAGCCTGAACTTCTGGTGGATCGGCGTCCTGTTCCTGCTAGTAGGAGCGAGCCGCGTGGTTTTCCTCGCGGGTTGTCAGCTTACGAACGCGCCGTTTGGGTTTATAAATGCGGCCAAACTCCAAAAAAATATCTTCGAGCATATCCTCCAGCTTCCAGGTGCGCGCGCTCTACCTGCATCATCAGGTGAAGCTATTAGCCGTTTGCGCGACGATATTGATGAGAATATATTCTTTTTAATGGACTTTAATGATCTGCTCGCATTCATTGTCTTTGTAGGAATTGCGTTTGTGGTCATGATCAACATCAATGCCTTCATCACCCTGGCCATCTTCCTCCCGCTCATGCTGATTGTCGCGCTTGTGAATCTCATGGGTGAGCGCATCAAGAGGCGGCGCGGCGACAATCGTAAGGCTGCAGGCGAGGTGACAGGCTTCCTGGGTGAATTGTTTGGCGCGGTCCAGGCGGTGCAGGTGGCGCACGCGCAGGAAAAGGTCATCAACCACTTCGGCTACCTCAACGATGTGCGTCTCAAGATGACTGTGCGTGATAGTTTGCTCGATCAGGTTTTGCAATCAACCTTCTCGAACACCGTGAGCATCGGGACGGGCGTGATCCTGTTGCTGGTGGGACAGGCGATGCATCGGGGCTCATTTACGCTTGGCGATTTCGCCCTCTTTGTCTACTATCTGGGCTGGATCACAGTGGCCCAATAATTTTCTGTATGCCATCGTGGCGGATCATGCGTGGAGAGTTGCCAGAGCTGCCGGTTATTGCGCCAATTGGTGAAGAGCGGCTACGCACGCTTGAGGTGAGCGGCTTGAGCTATCGCTATCCCACGGCTTCGCAAGGCATCCGGGATATCAGCCTCGTACTCAAACGTGGCTCGTTCACAGTAATTACCGGGCGCATCGGATCGGGCAAGACGACGCTGCTCCAGGTGTTGCTGGGGCTATTGCCGCAAGATGAAGGTGTGATCCGCTGGAACGGGACAGTGGTGGAAAAACCTGGGTCCTTTTTTGTCCCGCCACGCAGCGCTTACACATCGCAGGTGCCGCATATGTTCAGTGATAGCTTACGCGATAACATTCTGCTGGGCGTGCCTGAGTCCGATGATATCCTCAAAAGCGCGCTCGATCTGGCGGTGCTGGAGCCGGATATCGCGGAAATGGCTCAGGGCCTGGAGACGATGATTGGCCCACGCGGCGTGCGACTGTCTGGTGGACAGATTCAGCGGGCAGCGGCTGCGCGGATGTTTGTACGCCAGACCGAGCTTCTGGTGGTAGACGATCTATCGAGCGCACTGGACGTGGAAACAGAGTCTCTGCTGTGGCAGCGAATCTTTGCGCGCCACGAGGCGACGGTGCTGGCCATCTCGCATCGCCGCGCAGTGTTGCAACGCGCCGACCATATTATCGTGCTTAAAGATGGCAGCATCGAAGCTGAGGGGAAGCTAGATCATCTGCTAGCAACCAGTGTGGAGATGCAGCATCTCTGGCATGGTGAGATCAGCTCTGAGCAGGTATAAGAACAACTCGTCCCTATCCAGATAAGACGGTGGTGAGACCACAATAAGGATGTCAGAGACCAATGAGGCTCTAAAGTTCACCGCATATATGGAGCCAGCAACACCTGCATCTCATTGTCGATGAGATAGATGATGCTATATCCCCCGTTTGTTGGCGTAGCTTGCGGTGTACCATTCGGGGAGCCTGGGTTATGGTAATAATCGCCACAGGCTGCTAATAGCAGCAGGGCAGTGAGCAGCAGTACACAAAGTAGCGCTGCAAGCACAGCTTTAAAAGTTTTCCTCGGCATGTTTGATGCTCCTTTCTTCGCATGCAACCAACTGAAAGCGCTCTGAGATTTCATGAAGGTTCTCCGCATGTCGTAGTGGGACATCTGATCACTGTCCAGGCATGCAGAACCTTGATGATGCACGCACTTCTTTCTGGCCGCAATAACTCAACAATTTGTAGTTCAATTTATAAATAAGCACATCAATCTTCAACTTATACGTGTTTCTCTACACATATAGATACGCAAGCAGGTTACACTACACATCCATTGAGACATCCTCACTCAGCTCTATGAAACGCCCTACGCAGCTATAACGTGATAGAGGAGTAGAGGCAAAATAGGCGAGATCAAAGGGAACCGTCGATGAAAGAAACCAAGCAAAGCGCAGGGACAGCCTTAGGCTCTCTCTGGAACGTTGAGATGCAAGAGGATGGTTCGGTGCTCTTGTGGTCTGATCTGTTCGACACTCATCTCCCCAGGCTTACACCAAACGAAGCATTTGCTTTGCTCGACTATCTCTATGAGCGGCGAGACGTTCTCTGTCGGCATGCGTATCGCGACAAACAAGAGATGAATTGACGCTTAATCCGGGCTGATCTCGCGAGGCGGTATGGGTCGATCGGTCACGTAGACAGGCTCCTCCGTCACATAGGTCTGGGGTGTGGGAAAAATCTCTTCGCGATGATAGGAGCCAACGGCGTCGGTGTTGATGCCGGGGGACATCCGTCCGTAGTTGTAGTGTCCCGTTTCTGCCGGTGAAAGCGGTCTCCTGGCAAATTGCGCCGCGCCTCTTACGCGTGGGAAGCCATGCTCGGGCGTTTCTTCGTAGAGGTCATTGGGCACCCTGTCGAGTTCCATACGCACCAGGTCCTCTTCGCTTAAGGCAAGAAAGAGTGTATTACGCTCGACCTGGTCTCTTATGGCGCTCTGCGGCACGTAGTAGACCTTTGGGAGTATGCTGCCGCGTTCAACCAGGATGTAGCGGGGAAAACGCGCCTGTACTTTGCCGAGCCATTTTCCGTGGGAGTCAACGACGTTTTGGCCGATCTTGTATTTCGAGGAATCAACTGCTTCGCGGACGCGAACATAGACCTCCTTCAACGGAGCCATTGGGTCTTCTAATGCCCATCCCAGAATAGCGATCAGAATGAGTGGGAGCGAAATAATGAATAGCCAGGGGGTATTATTAATAATGAGTAACCCAATCATTGCGAGCGCGATAGCCGCGCCGAGCGCTACCGGCCAGTAACTTGGATTGGGTAGATGAATATGTGGCTGGGCTTCCACTTCGTCTGTATCCTCTTCGCGCTGCGCTGAAAAGGTTGTTGTAAACTCATCGGATGTGGAGCCGACGCGCTGAGGAGAATTTTCCATAAGTTCCCATTTCCCTCTTAGATTTGAGTATGATGTACAACTTGCAAGGTTTTCTCTTCGTGCTGTTGTCCTCTCTATAAGCATACTAAATCTATGAGAGTTATGCAAGCCAAGGAAAAATGTTGTGATGAAAAGTCTCACCCAGGCAGGCCAGCAGCCATCATTTTCCTCACCAGCTATACTCTTGATAGAGGTGCGCCGTTTCGGTGCACGTAAGATTGCTCCACAGGAGCGGAAGGTTGAGAGCGAAATGACCTCCCAGGACATCCATCCTACCT
>VBHV01000351.1 GCA_005881995.1 Chloroflexota bacterium
CACAAGGAGGATCACATGTCGGAACAAAAGGGACAAGCTGAACCCACACACCCGGCGGAATCTTCGCTCGCCAGGGTACGTCCACCGCGATACGATTTCACGACCTTTGAGGCGAAATGGCGTGAACGCTGGGAGCGAGAAAAACTCTACCAGGTCGACCTGTACCATGCCAGGCGTCCGTATTACAATCTAATGATGTTTCCCTATCCCTCTGCCGAGGGCTTGCACGTGGGCAACATGTACTCGTACGTCGGCTCGGATATTCACGGGCGCTGGATGGCGATGCAGGGACACGATGTTTTCGAGCCGATGGGCTTCGACGCCTTTGGCATCCACAGCGAAAACTTTGCGATCCAGCGCGGGATTCACCCCCGTGTGCTCACCGCGCGCAATGTGGAACGCTTCCGCGAGCAGCAATTGAAACGCATCGGCAACCGCTTCGATTGGTCGCACGAAGTCCACACCACCGACCCGCGCTACTATCGCTGGACGCAGTGGATCTTCTTACAGCTCTTCAAAAACGGCCTGGCCGAACGCAAGACCGCCCCGGTCAACTGGTGTCCCAAAGATAAGACGGTGCTGGCTGACGAACAGGTTATCGACGGGCACTGCGAGCGCTGCGGAACGCTCGTCGAGCGGCGCTGGCTGGAGCAATGGTTCCTGAAATCGACCAATTATGCTCAGCAACTCCTGGACAATCTAGAATGGCTCGACTGGTCCGAACGCGTCAAGACGCTTCAACGCAACTGGATTGGTCGCTCGGAAGGTCTTGAATTCGCGATGGAGATCGATGGGATGCCAGATGTACGTGTGCAGGTGTATACGACACGCCCTGACACGATCTTCGGCATAACCTTCCTGGCCCTGGCTCCGCTCCATCCGCTCATCCCGCAGATCACCGACAAAGCACAGCTCGCGGCTGTCAGCGCCTACCAGCAGACGGCCAATCGCTTGCAAACCGGCACGGAGCATACCATGACCGGAGCCTTTACCGGCGCTTATGCTTTGCATCCCTTGACGGGCGAACGCCTGCCGGTCTGGGTCGCCGATTTCGTTCTCGAAAGTTATGGCGCGGGCGCGGTGATGGGTGTGCCTGCTCACGACGAGCGCGATATGGCCTTTGCGAAAGCCATGGGCTTGCCGGTACGTGTCGTGGTTGTCCCGCCTGATAGTGCGCATCCAGCAGAGGATCCGCAGGAGGCGTTTGTACAACCAGGAGTGCTTATCAACTCTGCCGGGTACTCTGGTATGACCTCGGCCCAGGCCGATGACGCCCTCTTTGCCTGGTTTGAAGAGCGCGGCAGGGGTCGACGCGTCGCGAAATATCGCCTGCGCGACTGGCTCATCAGCCGTCAGCGCTACTGGGGGCCACCCATTCCGATCATCTACTGCCAGGAGCATGGAGCCGTTCCCGTCCCGGAGGAGCAGTTGCCGGTGCTCTTGCCAGACGTGGAGAACTGGATGCCCACGGGTACTGGCGTTTCGCCTCTCGCGGCAATCGAGAGCTTCGTTAACACCACCTGCCCCATCTGTGGCCGGCCTGCCAGGCGCGAAACGGACGTCAGCGATAACTTCCTGGACTCTGCCTGGTACTTCTTGCGCTACTTTTCGCACGACGACGAGACGCAGCCATGGGATCCAGCCCTTGTGCGCAAGTGGCTCCCGGTTGATATGTACATCGGCGGCGCGGAACATAGCGTGCTGCACTTGATGTACGCGCGTTTTCTCACCATGGCGCTGCACGATCTGGGTCACCTGGAGTTTGAGGAACCGTTCAAGCGCTTCCGAGCCAATGGCATGATTACCAAAGATGGCGCGAAGATCTCCAAATCAAAGGGCAACATCGTGAATCCGGATGACTATTTGACCCGCTTTGGCGCGGATGTATTCAGGGTCTATCTGGTGTTCATGGGGCCATATCAGGCTGGCGGCGACTTCAGCGATCGCGGTATTGGCGGGGTCGTGCGCTTCCTCGACCGCGTCTGGTCGCTGGTCACGCAACACGCAGAGAACACATCTGCTGAAGCCCCGCAGGGAGAAGAGCGGCGCGTCATGCATCGTCTGATCAAACGGGTGACCGAGGATCTGGCGGCCTTGAAATATAACACCGCCGTGGCCGCGTTGATGGGATACCTCAATTCCCTGGAAATCCGCTCGACCATCACGCAGGAGGAGTTGCGTACCCTGCTGGCGCTCCTGGCACCAATGGCTCCCTACATCACAGAAGAACTCTGGCAGAGGCTCGGGCATCCAGGCCAGGATCACTCAATCCAGGCAGCATCGTGGCCCATCTTCGACGCCGGGGCCATAGGTGCTGAGACACTGATCTTGCCGGTACAGATCAATGGACGGGTGCGTGGCCGTATCGAGGTTGCTTCTGATACGCCCGAAGCTGAAATCAAGCGCCAGGCGCTCCAGGTTCCTCAGGTGCAGTCGTTTCTCGCTGCCCAGAAGGTAACCCGGATGATCTACGTGCCCGAGCGCGTGGTGAACATTGTCACAGCCTGAATCCTGTGGCGTAGGCCAGGAGAAGAAAAAGTCCACCGTTTAAAAGAATGTGCCACCATTTTTGAAATAGTGGCACATCGGGCTAGACAATATTTTGGTGCTCCAGAGTAACGTTTCGTGTACTGTGGAGCTTTGCGGGCGCGCTTGAGGCCGGGCTTCTTGCGTTCCTTCATGCGGCTGCCGCCACCGACGACGCGCACACTCATGTTAAAGGTATCGCTCACTTCGAGCAAGCGCAGCGGGGCGGTGACGGTGGAGGTCAGGGTTTCGCGCTGGCCAAAATACTGACCGCCGTTTTTGCCATTGACGGTGATGCTGCCATCACCGTTGGGGAAGAGGCGCACGCGGGCTACAGCCGTCTTGCGCCGTCCCATGCCATAGTAATACTCGCCTTTGTTGGTATCGGCCACTGTAGATTCTCCTCTTCTTTACTCTTCTGCGCTCTCGGCGCTCTCGTCGCTTTTGGCACTTTCGTCGTTTTTGGCAGCCTGTCTCTGCTTCAACAATGCTTCAGGGCCAGTCCAGGGAATAGGCTTCTGCGCCTGGTGCGGATGGTCCGGGCCCGCGTAAATCTTGAGGTGCGACATGATATCGGCGCCCAGGCGATTATGCATAACCATGCCACGTACCGCGTGCTGCAGCGCGCGCTCCGGGAACCTGCCTTCGAGCGTCTCGCGCAGGGTCTTTTTCTTGAGGCCGCCAGGATACTGGCTGTGGCGATAGTAGATTTTCTGATCCAGGCGTCTGCCGGTCACGGCAATTTTTTCCGCGTTAATTACGACGACAAAATCTCCACTTTGCAGGTGCGGCGTGAACGTCGGCTTATGTTTGCCGCGTAAAATTTGCGCGATCTGTGATGCCAGGCGGCCCAGTACCTGACCTTCTGCATCGATGATATACCACTGCGGTTGCAGCTCAGCGGCTTTGGCGCTATATGTCTTCATCATTGTCCGTTTTCTCCAATACACTCCTTGCAGTCAGCCTAACCGCAGGTAGGACGCAGTCCGTTGGCTGACTGCATAAGATCACTTTGTAAAAATCCGTCAGGATACGTAACCCCTACCAGACATAGCCCGTGTGAGGGAGCCGCTGAGCCAGGGTGTGTCTTTTCAGCGCGTTGCACGATAGCGGCAAATTCATCGAGGCTCAATCGTTTCTGCCCTACGAGCAACAGTGTTCCAACCATTCTGCGAACCATCCCGGTAAGGAACGCGTCCGCGGTAAAATCACAAAAGATAAGTGCATCTTGACGCTGGCAAGAAGCCTTGAGCATGGTGCGCACGCAGGAATGCGGCCCTGCTTTTAACGGATTGGTCGCATCAGGGCTGCGCCCGAACGCCCCAAAATCTTTGCGTCCCAGCAACAGGCCGCACGCTTCATCCATCAACTCCACCGCCAGCGCCTGTGGACAATGGTAGCTATACCGTGCAAGCAGGGGT
>VBHV01000352.1 GCA_005881995.1 Chloroflexota bacterium
CATCCATTATTTGCTATGACTATACTAGACTGACTGGTCGGTCTAGTAATTCGTAAAGCAGAGAGGGCAGGTATGTCACCACGCCCAGATGTTAGTGTAACACGAAAAAATCAGATATTGGATGCGGCAACGGCAGTTTTTGCCCGGCTGGGTTTTCATGATGCCCGCATGGACGATATTGTCCAGGCATCGGGTCTGAGCAAGGGCGCGCTGTACTGGTATTTCAAGAGCAAAGAAGACATCATTACCGCCATTTCACAACGGCTTTTCACGACCGATATTGAACAACTTGTTGGATTATTGCATGCAGAAGGCTCGGTCAGCGAGCGTTTGCAACAGCTCATTCAAGCTCGTATTGCAGGTCTGCAAGAAATGTCCGATGTGGTGACAATCTTATTTGAGTTCTACGCGACTGCCTTACACCAGGACGGGGTGCGGCAATTCATCAAAGCGTATTTTCAGAACTTCCATGAGTTGCTGGTGGCACTGATTCAGCAAGGGATTGACCGGGGGGAATTTCGATCCGTCGACGCGGTAGCGGCGGCTGCCGCTCTCGACGCAGTTTTCGAGGGACTGGTTGTACGCTGGTTAATCGACCCCGAGGCGATGCAATGGGCTTCGGTGGGCGAAGCCGCACTACGCTTACTCCTGGACGGATTGAGAAGGTAGTAGCCCATCCGTGCATTACTGCGCAAGGGGCATTAGCACATCTATCAGCGCTGAGATATTGTTGCTGGAGCAGTTATCCTGGAGGACTACCGGGACTTTTTCGCAAAAGGAAACAGAGCTACATGCAAATACAAGATAGATCACAGGAGCAGGATGCCGTTTCTGCGTCTTCGCGCAAACGCTCACTTGAGACTCACGGACTCTATCGCCTGGGACTCGCCTACGGTCGCCAGGTATATCGCTTCCGCTGGTTTATTATCGCATTCTGGGTCATCGCCCTTGGTGCGAGCATCCCATTTGTGGGCCAGATTGGCGATGCGCTGCACGGCGGCGGCTACTCAAACGACTCCAGCGAGTCAGCGCGAGTAGATACCATCATTGCCACGAGGTTGAATCGACCGGCGTCACAGCTGCTGATCATCTTTCAATCTGATTCCACTCCTGTCAGCGATCCGGCGTACCAGCAGGAAGTACATAATTTCCTCAATCGTGCGCGTGCGTACTCGTATACCACCGCTATGAGCCAGAGCAATGCCGGGCAGGACGGGCGCACAATGTATGTTACAGTAGACCTGAGCATCTATCCTGGCGGTAATCAGCTCAGCGCTTTTCACACGCTTTTGCCTTCGGGAAGCGCTGCTAGCCCTGCGCACGTCTACCTGACCGGCGACCCCGTTGTGGACCACGCATTTACCAGTATTAGCACATCGGACGTTGAACACGCCGAATTGATCGCGCTGCCCATTGCGCTGCTCGTACTCATTATGGTCTTCGGCACGCTGGTTGCGGCGGCTATGCCCTTACTGTTGGCCCTGGTCGCGGTACCCGTATCCCTGGCGATTATCTACGGTATCGCTCAGCACACTTCGATGAGCATCTTTGTGCTGAACGTTGCTTCGATTATCGGCCTGGGCATCTCGATTGACTACAGCCTTTTCATGACACGCCGCTTCCGTGATGAGTTGCTGGAAGGACGCAGTATCACGGAGGCCGTCGGTTGGACTATTGCGACATCGGGAGAAGCCATCCTCTTTAGCGGATTGATCGTGATGATTGGTTTCGCGGGACTGCTGCTGATTGGCGTGAATTTGACAAGTTCATTCGGCATAGGAGGCGCGGTGGTCGTCGCCATATCAGTGCTTGCAGCGCTCACCCTACTGCCCTCGCTGCTCAGTGTGCTTGGTCCACGTATCAACGCGCTGCGCATTCCGTTCATCAGTCGCTTCACTGCGCCGCACGCCCATACAGGAGCCAGTCAAGCCGGTAATCAGAACGGAGGCAGGCAGCGCCGCAGCTTCTGGCAAACCTGGGCCGAGGCTGTCATGCGGCGGCCCATCCTCATCATCCTGGTAGTTACTGCTATGCTCATCGGCCTGGGCTGGCCCATCTTCTCTATCGAGCTTGGCTCACCAACCGTTACTTCGCTGCCTACCAGCGCTGAAGCTCGCCAGGGCATCGACATCTTAAACGCGCAATTCCCGGAGACCAATAGCAATATCATCTCGATCATCGCGCAGTCCCCGGACGGGTCCAATATGCTCAATACTGATAACCTGGCAAAACTCGCTTCCCTGTCCCGGTGGCTTGCGAGGCAGCCGCATGTGACGAGTGTAATAAGCCTGACACAGTTTCCCTCCACACCCGGCGAGCAAGCGCTGGCCATGCTGTACAGCACCAATGCATACAAACAGCATCCTGACCTCGTTCAACTCGTCAACTCGACGACAAACGGGAATACCACCATGATCACCCTCACCACTGACGCGAAGCTCGACAGCAGTCAGGGCAATGCGCTGATCGACAACCTGCGTGCAGGTGACAAGACGGCCGGACAGGGATTGACCGTCCTGGTTGGGGGGCAGCAGGCGAACGACCTGGATTTCAGCCGTTACCTGTACGGAAACTTCCCATTTAGCGTCCTCTTTATCCTCGGTGCAACCTATATTCTGCTATTGCTGATGTTCCGTTCAGTGTTCCTGCCCCTGAAGGCGATCCTGATGAATGTCCTCTCGGTGGGCGCATGTCTTGGTGTACTGGTATTCGTCTTCCAATGGGGCCACTTCAGCCATCTGCTGGACTTCACCCCAAATGGCACACTGGATAGCATCACCCCTATCCTGCTGTTCTGCATCCTCTTCGGCCTCTCGATGGACTACGAAGTCTTCCTGTTGAGCCGTATCCAGGAGGAGTGGCTGAGTACCCATAATAACCGTTACGCCGTGGCACGCGGCCTGGAAAAGACGGGAGGCGTGATCACCAACGCTGCCCTGCTCTTCGTAATCGTGACGGGCGCCTTCACCTTCACCTCCATCCTGGCCTCCAAGGAGATCGGCCTGGGTATGACCGTAGCCGTCCTGG
>VBHV01000353.1 GCA_005881995.1 Chloroflexota bacterium
CCAGCACCTGGCAGTACCTCATTCGCTTCAAACGCACCTTCACTGACCTAGTGCCGGAGCGTACGGAACACAGCTTCGCCGAGGCGGGGATCAGCATGCGGCACGGACGCGCCCGCTTCGTGGATCGGACCATCGTTCAGGTAGGCGACGATACTCTACTTCACCTCCAGCCTAGACCATCGACTTGAGATCGCTGGCACGTAGGCCTGTGTGCATAGCCAGAGCGAAGACGTTGATGACCTCCTCAGCATGGAGCCCCAAGAGATGCGCTCCCAGAATGCGGTCGGTCCCCTCCTCGACCAGGATCTTGTAGCCAGCGTGCGGGAGGGCCACCCGCCGCGAGGAGTACCAGTCGATCGTGTCCTGGTGGTGCGTCCTGAAGTGCAGGCCCTGCGCCCGCGCTGCCTCCTCGTCCAGGCCCACCCGCGCCAGGGGTGGAGTGGTGAAGACCGCGCTTGGGATCCCGGTGTAGTTCGGCGTGTACTGGTTACCCTCCAACAGATTGCGGGCGACTATCCCCCCTGCATTGCGGCAACGGGCGTGAGAGGGAACCCGCCGCTGGCAACCGCATCTCCCGCTGCATAGACGGCTGAATTCGTCACCCTTTGCAGGTAGCTGTTGACCGTCACCCCGCCTTTCTCGCGTACGACGCCCGCCGCATCCAGGTCAAGATCGTCAATCTCCGGCACGCGCCCAGCGGCATGCACGACCAGGTCGGCCTCAACCACCTGCTCCTGCTCGCCTGTTCGTGCGTGGACGAGCAAGTGGTCGCCCTGCCGCGCGATGGCGGTGACCGCCTTGTTCAGGTGGACCTCGACGCCGAGCTCACGGCTCGTCTGTACGAGCTGGTCGCCCAGCTCGGGATCAAACTTTTCGAGCGGACACATCGATCTTGAGCGCCTCTGCCATCGTCAATCAACGCTCCAAAAACGGGGCTTCCAAGTCTAGAGAAAAAGCTTGAGGCAATCACTTCGAGTGCCACACGCTCTACGCTCTGAGTGCTCAGGCTGGCGAGAAGCTCTAGAGCTATACTTCCGGGAGCGGCATTATCTCCTCATCGTGGTAGCCAACAGAATTGTTTTGGCCTCCCGCTTTATGAGCCTGGCTCTTCCATCGCTTAAAGAGTCGACGGTCGGGATCGAATCTGGAAAGCATAGATGATCAAGGCAATCCCGAACACGATGGCGTAGATCCCAACCAACCACAGAATGGCCAGCAGCCCGGCACCAGGAAAAACGATCAAAATAATGCCGAAGATAATGGAGAGGAGACCAGCGAGCCCTAGCCCCCAGCGCAGTCCTGCAGACCCAGGGCCTACGAAGGCGGAAATGATCTCCATGATGCCCGTCACCAGCGCCCAGATAGCCACCAAGTAGAGCAGAACTAGTGCCGTCTCACCAGGCCACGCAAAGGCCAGGATGCCAAAGATGATCCCGGCGATTCCTTCGAGCAGCAGTACCCACCAGGTACGCAAGAAACTTCGTTCTCGGAACGATACGATGATGGCTGTGATCCCATCGAGAATCGCATACGCCGCGAACACGTAGATGAAGGCGAGGAGCGCAATGCCAGGGGCTGCCAGGGCAATGATGCCAAAAAGGATCGCGAGGATTCCTCGTACCAGGAAAACCCACCAATGGTTGCGAGTGACTTGCACTGTGGCGTTCATCATAGGGTACCTCCTTTTCTGTTTCTTCATTCGGCAGAGCGCAATCCACTTCTGCGCAAGCGTGCAGACCTGGGAGAACGAGAAGGATACATACTCCATCTCTCCGATGACTGTTCGTACAGACGGCCTGATCTATTCTATCATGGGATTGTTCCTCCTATGTAGACTGACGGTGCGCTTATTTTCTAGGCCGTTCGGAAGAATTGCTCTGCCTTGAGGGGGTGGTTCGCGCGGAAATTGGAATCTTTGCTCTACTGACACCTTCTTCTGCGTGATCAATGAAAAGCATTGTCCGAGCTACTTTCATTGTAAACGGGGAGCGTTACAAACAGTGTTACAAGAAGCGTTAAAAACTCACGGAAATGCTTTCCCTTCGACAACGTCATGAGCGCCCACTGGCACACACGCATCGTTTGCTTGACAGTGTTCGCCACAGAGGGGCAATCCCTTCATGTTCTGCCCGCCAAAATGAGCGCACCGTGAGCGGGATTGTTCAAAAACCGGTCAGACTGGGATAAAAAGGAAGGAGCAGTGAAAGGAGGATCAAGAGCGGTGCGTCCCTTTTCAGTCAAGCTCCTCAGTTCTTTCACTACGTTGACTCGACCGGGTCACGAGCCCGTACGAGTTGCCTCGAGAACGCAGCACCTCTTCGTCCTCATAGGACACGAGGCAGGCCCCCCGTTCAAAGGTGAGATAGCTCCAGGCCCACTGAAAGAGCGTGACATACCGATTGCGAAACCCGATCAGGAAGAGGAGATGCACGAGCGCCCAGATGAGCCAGGCTGGAAAGCCAGCGAGCCGAATGAGCCCGAGATCCGCAATGGCATAGGAGCGCCCGATCGTGGCCAGCGTCCCCTTGTTGCGATAGTGGAAGGGCCGCTTGTGCTCCTTGCCTGCCACGCGAGCAGCAATGACCGCAGCGGCATACTCACCCTGCTGGATGGCCACCTGTGCGACGCCTGGAAGCGCTTTGCCGTTCTGGGTCAAGGTGGCGGTATCTCCAAGCACAAAGATGTTCGGATAGCCCGGGACCGTGAGATCACTGGCCACCTTGACGTGCCCTCTGCGATCCACTTCAGTCCCAAGCCACGCTCCGGCAGGCGAGGCTTTCACTCCAGCGGTCCAGATGACCGTTCTGGCCGGGATGCG
>VBHV01000354.1:0-989 GCA_005881995.1 Chloroflexota bacterium
AGGATTTTCTAATGGTTTTGTAAATTGCATTTGCGGATTCATAACTATTTTCCTTCTTTCTTGAACAGGATATACTCCGCTGATTTTTTCCGCTTTTTTAACATTGGTATCGGTTGCGCGGCTATTTTTTGTATCCTACATCTGGATAGACGTTCAACCCTGTACTTTTTCAAATATCAGTTTACTTTGCTCTTAGCCCCTATAACACCTCTTCTCTACTTCTTATTCCTATGAGCCAAGTATAAGCGGAAATGAGAACGACAGCTATCTACTAAATTACGCCTGGACTGTGAAATCCGTCACTTTACGTTTCCTCTCGCCACTACAAGTGTTGAGATTCAAATTTCTATGTCACATATACGTTTATTACCTCCAATTTGTTCCATGAATAACAGGGCAATTCTATACAGATATGTGGTTCAAGGATGTTTCGAAAGGAGCATTGTGTTTCACCATCTCTATCGCCGCCTGTCTCTCTCTATATATATCAACGTCGGCAGGTTACACAAAATGGCGTAGATATGTCGTCAAACCACTTGAAAAGCCGACTGCCCAGGTGTATTATGCTCTACAATACACCGCTATCGAATATTCTTGATGACTACCCACAATTCTGTGAGATAGCAGACGAAGTCCCACGTTCAGATTCAGTGGACAGCTACAGCATACGCTGGCAGTATGAATTGATCCTGTAAATATGCTGAAGTGAAACTGAGAAAGGCAGAGAGGAAATGCCATGAACCAGAACTCCTGGCCTCACATCACACGTTTTGGCCTGCTCTTTCTCCTTGCGCTGCTCATCATGCTTATAACACGACACCTTAATTCTATCCACTAGATTGCCAGGATTCAGACGACATGTAGGGGCGCAATGAATTGCGCCCTTGTTCCCGTGAATCGGCCTGAAATGTGGATGCAATGAATTGCGCCTCTTTACGTCATCCATTCCTTCAAGATTGACAGCCCGCTACGAATTTCTCACCACAATA
>VBHV01000354.1:1115-3639 GCA_005881995.1 Chloroflexota bacterium
TCGTATGTGGGCCACGAGGTCTGGTGAATGCTGCCGCTGTGGCCGGTCAGGTGCCACAATTCCTCGGTGATGTGTGGCGCTAGGGGAGCCAGCAGTTGCATCATCGATTCCAGTGTGCTGCGGAAGGCGGCGCTGCGTGCGACCGGCTCGCGTTGCTGCTTAATCAGCACGTTGTTGCACTCCATCAGCGCGGCCAGAGCCGTGTTGAAGCGGAAATTGCTGAACTCCTCGGTCACGCGCTTGATGGTTTTGTTGCGCAGGCGCTCGATAGTCAGGCTTTCACCGGTCTCTTCAGTGCCAGGATGCTCAACCCAGGCATCATTGACCAGGCCCCAGAAGCGGTTCAGGAAGCGCCAGACACCCTCCAGGTTTTCGGGCAGGAAGCTGCCGCCTGCATCGAATGGTCCCATGAACATCAGGTAGGCACGCACGGTATCCACGCCGTATTTCTCGATAACATCGTCGGGAGCCACGACATTGCCGCGCGACTTGGACATCTTCTGTCCATCCGGTCCCAGCACAGTTCCCTGGTGGTACAGCCGCAGAAAAGGCTCGTCGAAATGCAGATGGCCCATGTCGCGCAGCGCCTTGATGAAGAAGCGCGCGTACAGTAAATGCATGACGGCATGTTCCGCTCCGCCGATATATTGATCGACGGGCAGCCAGCGCCGCATAGCTTCCTCGCTCCAGGCCTGCTGGTCGTTGTGCGGGTCGGCGTAGCGCAGGAAGTACCACGACGAACACATGAAGGTATCCATCGTATCGGTTTCGCGCGTGGCAGGACCACCGCAAACCGGGCAGGTGGTATTTACAAAGTCCGGTTCGTAGCGTAGCGGCGACTCACCTGTCGACTTAAACTGCACATTTTCGGGCAGCCAGACCGGCAGTTGATCTTCCGGCACGGGCACCATGCCGTCTATCAGGCAGTAGATGATCGGGATGGGTGCGCCCCAGTAACGCTGCCGACTAATCAGCCAGTCGCGCAGGCGATAGGAGACGGTGAACTTGCCGATGCCCTGCTCCTCCAGGTAGCGCGTGACCACCGCAATGGCCTCGTCTGCTGGTGTACCATCGAACGGCCCGGAGTTGACCATCACGCCCAGGTGCGATTTAGCTTCTGTCCATGTTGCCGGATCGCTTGCTTCCTCGCCCACTGGTCGGATCACCTCGCGTATGGGGATACCGAATTTGCGCGCAAACTCGAAGTCGCGCTGGTCATGGGCTGGAACGCCCATGATCGCGCCGGAGCCGTAGCCCATCAGCACGTAATCGGCGATCCAGACGGGAACCTGCTCGCCATTGACGGGATTGGTGACGTAGCCACCGGTAAAGACGCCCGTCTTCTCCTTCTCCGTACTCATGCGCTCGATCTCGCTCATATGCCGTGCCTGGTCAACGTAGGCATCAACTTCAGCACGGTGCTCGGGCGTGGTGATCTTCTCGACCCAGGGATGTTCGGGGGCCAGCACGAAGAACGTCACGCCATAGATGGTGTCCGGGCGCGTGGTGAAGACGGGAATCTCTTCCCGCTTGCCATCGATCTCTGCGTAGAAACGAATCTCTGCGCCCTCGCTGCGCCCAATCCAATTGCGCTGCATGGTTACGGTCTTTTCGGGCCACTGGATTTTGGAGAAGTCCAGCAGTTCTTCGGCATAATCGGTAATTCTGAACAGCCACTGGTCGATCTCTTTGCGAATGACGGTGGTGCCGCAGCGTTCGCAGGTGCCGTCCGCCAGTACCTGCTCGTTTGCCAGCGTGGTGTTACAGCTTGGACACCAGTTTGCCGGGGCTTTGGTACGATAGGCCAGCCCGTGCTTATAGAATTGCAGGAACAGCCACTGCGTCCATTTATAGTAGTCCGGCAGGCAGGAGACTATTTCGCGATCCCAATCCCACTGCGCGCCCATCTTACGCAGTTGTCTGCGCATGTTGTCGATGTTGGACAGTGTCCAGGTGCGCGCCTGGATGCCGCGCTGGATGGCGGCATTTTCGGCGGGCAGGCCAAAGGCATCGAAGCCCATCGGCTGCATGACGTTGTAGCCCTGCATGCGAATGAAGCGGCCATAGGTATCGGTGCCGGTATAGTTAAACCAGTGTCCGATGTGCAGATCACCGGAGGGATAAGGCAACATCACCAGGTTGTAGAACTTGGGTTTGGGTGAGTCATCGGGAGCATGGTAGAGCTGCTGCGCTTCCCACTGCGTTTGCCATTTCGTCTCAATTTCCTTCGGATTATACTTTGTGCGTGTAATCATAGCCATGTTCTCCCTTAATACAAAAAACCTTTCATCCCCGCGGGACGAAAGGTCATTTCGTGGTACCACCCTTGTTTGATCGAATTCATCTCGGATGGCAAAGCCAAATGGTGGACCTGAGGGGGCTCGAACCCCTGACCTCATCCATGCCATGGATGCGCTCTTCCAGCTGCGCTACAGGCCCATACTGTATTACCGAGAATGAGTACGATGTCTACTCATTGTACGCGATAACGGGCGATCCGGCAAGCGCTAGACGGTTGTGGTAA
>VBHV01000355.1 GCA_005881995.1 Chloroflexota bacterium
CCGTGCGGGTCATGCACGAACTGGGGGCGCACACCCTCATGGTCACCAACGCGGCGGGCGGCCTCAATCCATCCTATCGTCCGGGCGACTTCATGCTGCTGAGCGATCACATCAATCTACCTGGGATGGCAGGCGCAAATCCGCTCGTGGGAACAAATGACGAACGTTTTGGCACGCGTTTCCCCGCTTTAGCTAAAGCCTACGATGCCGGATTACGCCAGCTGGCGCGCGAGGTTGCCTCGAAACAGGCAGATATCACCCTGCACGAGGGTGTTTACGTGATGGTGAGCGGGCCGAGCTTTGAGACGGGCGCGGAACTCAAATTCCTGCGCGCTATCGGAGCCGATGCGGTGGGTATGTCTACCGCGCCGGAAGTGGTGGTAGCGCGTCATGCCGGTATGCGTGTGCTGGGACTGAGCCTGATTACCAACACCGCGACGGGCGACGACACCGAGGAGGTCAATCACGCCGAGGTGCTGGCCACGGCTGACGCCGCCCGGCCCCGCTTCACAATGCTGGTGCGAGGGATTTTGCGGGGGATAGCTAATTTGCCTGCCTGACCCTGATAGCTTCTGCATACCAGTTATAATGCTTGCCTTTCCAATCGGCCAGAACGAACAGATAATATACGCCGTGTTCAACTGATGGGGAAAGCGTATAGGTCCAGGTAGTTTTACTACCTGCTGCACATGGCTGAGTCTGGATTGAAGGGCCAATGAAGTTCAGAGAATTAGGAACTTCGGAAGAAAATGGCTGCTGTATATGATTAATGTCTTTTAGTACAGCATAATGATTTGCGTTAAGTACTGTTTTAGTGGCATCTAAATCGTGTGTTAACCAGATCTTGCAGGTAACGTCGGTGGCCTGAATTGGCGTAGTCGTATTATCATAGACGATGAGAGCAGAGAAGGTGTAGGTGGTTGTACCATTTGCAAGTTCAGTGTATGTAAAATCTCCCTGGTGGATGATCGGTTCTCCCACGGTCACATTTTCGTGTGTTGTCTTTGTGGTTGTTGTCGTACTTTGCGCAACAGGCGTTGTCCCACTACCATGATTTGGCGTTAACCCCGCTATTTTAGGCTTCACGAACGCCCCCAACGCAAAACCGCTGATAAGGCCAGAAAGGGCAAAGAGCAGGATAGCGAACGTGGCTATTCTGCGGGATTGCTGGTTTAAACCGCTTGAATTGGGACGGGTTAACGTTTGCATGTGTAATACTTTTCCTCTTCTGGCTTCTTGATACATTTCCTGCGCCTCATGATAGCATAACTGGCTCATAGTCTCTGCCTAAATGAACGGAAAATAGCCCGTTTTGGCCCCTATCTTGAGCATGAGTTTGATAAATGAAACGGAATATCGCTGCGAATCAAGATGGCGAGAAGCCGGGCGATAACGAGTACCGCGCCAGGATTATCGGGAGCGAACGATAGTTTTAGGTACTTTTGATACATGCAAGAGTAGACTCTAGCCCCTAAACATCGCGTAAAGACTTGCTATACTGAACATGAGAAAGAGCAGAAATGCAGGGATGTAGAATTTAGTGCTGAAGAAAGGAGAGGCTGCCTCTAATCATTTGTTGGAAGGAGGCTGCGCCAGCAACAATTTTATGACGAAACGCAACCATATGACTATCCAGACCAGGCAAGCGCTTGATGAGGTAGAACTCAAGGCCAATCAACCAGGGTCTACCTCCAGCCGAAGTTCGAGCGCTCAGCAGGTGCCGGCGTCTGAAGTGCCGCTGCAAGTGCAGATGGCACTGGAGGCACTTCGCCAAACCCCTGAGGTACGTTATGAGCTGGTAGAAAGAATACGCGCTGAGATCGAAGCTGGTACCTACCAGATAGACAACATGCTCATCGCCCGAAAATTGCTGGGCATATCTTAAGTTAAGAACGTTGAAGCGAGCATGACAGAGGGTGGGACGTGGTCACAGTAAGGGCGGTTGTCCTGGCAGGTGCTTCAGGAACCTTGTGAAAGGAGTGTGTATGAGCATACCAGCAAGGACGGGCGATGCCTGGGTCGCGTTTGTCGCTACGCGCAGTCCGGCATTTCGCGACGAATTGATTGTGGCCTATGCTCCCCTGGTGAGGCATGTAATAGGCCGCTTAGGTATACCGTCAACAAGTGTAATAGATCGAGACGACCTGCTAGCGAAAGGCGTGGTCGGGCTCATGCATGCCATTGATAGCTACGACCCCTCGCGAGGCGTTCGATTTGAGGCGCTCGCCACTGCTCATATTCGTGGAGCCGTGATGAACCAACTGGGTTCGGACAACCTGTTGCTACCCTTAGCTGCCGCGCGGGTGCGGCAAATGGAAGGAGCCATGGAGGGACTGGAAAAACGCTTGAAGAGACCTGCGACAGAGGAAGAGATCGCAGCCGCATTAAACATTTCCGTAGATCGTTACCGTCACATGCTGGAGGAAGCTGGCACAGTAGTACAGTCGCTCGATACGCCGCTTAGCCCTTTGCTGTAAATAGGGAATGTTTGCAACTGCGCTTGCAGATTGAAAACAAGACTTGCCGCAAAAAGTGGCTCTACTTTTTCCTGAAATTGGGCAGAAAGCATGGCTTTTGGCCTCGCATTGTCTTGACATTGGATATCTCCTTCGCTAGTATTGAATCGATATCCATCGTAACGCGCCCCTGGAAGAAGAGAGTCACTCATGCAGGATCAGGTTGGGAAGCAACTGGGCAACTACCGTGTTCTTCGCCTGTTAGGAAAAGGGGGCACGGCTTCGGTCTATTTGGGAGAGCATCTCTACCTCAGGAACCACGCCGCGCTGAAAATCCTGCATACACAACTTGCTGAGCAGGATGCCGAACGGTTTTTGACGGAGGCAAGGATGCTGGTCGGCCTCTCTCATGCACATATTGTGCGTGTGCTGGATTTTGCGGTGCAGGATGATATCCCGTTCCTGGTGATGGAATATGCTCCTGGTGGCAACTTGCGCCATCGTCACCCCATAGGCACGCGCTTGCCTCTCAACACCATCGTCTTCTATGCCGGACAGGTAGCCTCAGCCTTACAGTATGCTCATATTTGGCCTGGCGCTCTTTACGCCTTCGAGTGGCTCCTATAGCACACAAGCCGTAGCTCAACAAGTAGCAGGTACTTCGTTCTATCTCGCACCCGAACAGATGCGGGGTCAGGCACGAGCGGCCAGTGATCAATATGCTCTTGGCGTAGTGATCTATGAATGGCTGTGCGGGACGCCTCCATTCAAAGGAACTCCGCTCGAAATCGCTATACAGCATCTCTCTGTGCCGCCGACGCCGTTACGAGACCTGCTGTCCAATCTCTCACCTGTTGTCGAAGAGGTGGTGCTGCGCGCACTGGCCAAGGAGCCTGAGCAGCGGTTTGCTACCATACAAGAGTTTGTCTCTGCGCTTGTGGAAGCAGCACAGCAGGCGGTCCTTGTTGAGGTAAGCACTTCTTCAGAAGACCTGGAAGATGATCACTCCGGCAGCACGGGAACTTCCGGACCAATCTGGAAGGTGCCAACGGTTTTGACGCCGCTGGTTGGACGCGAGCAGGATATTGCTGATATTCGTGTTTTGCTGATGAGCCCAGAGATACGCCTCCTCACGCTGCTTGGACCGGGTGGCATCGGTAAAACGCGTTTGAGCTTCCAGCTTGCCGCCGAACTCCGAAGCTTCTTTGCCAACGGCGTTTGCTTTATCCAACTGGCTACCATCCGCGATCCAGACCAGGTGATGGTGGCGATCGCACATGGGCTGGATTTACCGGAGGGAGGTGTTGCACCCTTTGAGCAAGTGAGGGAGTTCCTGCATGCAAAGTATGTGCTGCTGATATTAGACAATTTCGAGCAGGTCGTCCAGGCGGCTCCATCTGTTGGACGCTTGCTTGAGGCATGTCCGCATGTCAAAGTACTCGTCACCAGTCGAGTTACTTTGCGCCTTTCGGGCGAGCAGTACATCGCAGTATCTCCACTGGCCTTGCCGGATTTGAAGCAGCTACCTGGGAAGGAGGCCATGGCGCACTATGCCGCCGTCGCTCTCTTCGTCCAACGCGCACAGGCACACGTTCCAACTTTTGAAGTGACCACAAGCAATGCGGCGGCGCTGGCCGAGATCTGTGTGCGCCTGGATGGCCTGCCCCTGGCCATTGAGCTGGCTGCTGCTCGTATCAAGCTGCTGCCACCGCATGCCTTGCTCCCTCGACTCGCGCGCCGGTTACAGGTGCTCACCGGCGGATCTCCAACACTGCCGGCGCGACAACAGACGCTGCGCAGCACCATCCAATGGAGCTACGACCTTCTGGATGCCTGGGAGCAACACCTTTTCCGGCGGCTTTCGATCTTCGTGAGCGGCTGCACCCTGGAGACGGCAGAAGCCCTCTGTGCTGCCCTGGACGGTGAAGACCCTGGGAACGAGTCGGTCTTAGATGGGGTCGAATCACTCATTGAAAAGAGCTTGCTGCGGCTGCCTACTCTGGAGGAGCAAGAAGAGGAGCCTCGTCTACACATGTTGGAGACTATTCGGGAGTATGGACTGGAGTGCCTGGCTGCGAGTGGAGAGATGGAGATTACCCGGCAAGCTCATGCAAATTACTATCTGGCACTCGCGGAGGACGTGGAACCGAAACTCGCAGGCCCGGAGCAGGCGACCTGGTTGGATCGATTGGAGCACGAGCATGAAAATTTGCGGGCGGCGCTCCAATGGTTGCTCGAACGTGGAGAGGCGGAACAGAATATGGAACAGGCCCTGCGATTTGGGGGAGTACTGCGGCGATTCTGGCTGGTGCATGGTCACTTAAGTGAGGGGCGGAGCTTTCTGGAGCGGGTTCTGGCGGGAAGTGAAGGAATCAGAACGCCCGTGCGGGCAAAAGCGCTCAACGCTGCCGCGAATATAGCGCTCAACCAGGGCGACGTTGACCGGGCAGAGGTGCTGGCGGAAGAGGCCCTGGCGCTGTATGCCAGGTACGCACGCACGCGGCAACTGCCCATCTTACAGGCGGAGGTTCTGCCAGAGGAGAGCCTGGCACGATACCGGGAACTCGGAGATGCAAAGGGTATCGCGTTTGCCCTCCACCAGTTGGAAAGAGTGGCCAGGGCGAGGGGCAATCTGAGAGCAGCGCGCCTGCTGTCAGAAGAAGCCCTGGCGCTCTTCAAAGAGGCAGACGACCAGGAGCGTGTGGCCTGGTCACTCTACCGTCTGGCTCGTCTGAACCGTGAGCAGGGCGAATACTCTAAGGCACGTGTTCTGGCTGAGGAGAGCCTGGCGATACACAGGGCGCTAGGAAACAAGGAAGGGATTGCCAGCGCCCTCTTCCAGATGGCACAGGCGCTCTTTGTTTCCCAGGGCGATCTGGCCATGGTACGCTCTCTACTCGCAGAAGCGCTTGCGCTCTATAAGGAGTTGGGTGATAGGGAGGATATGGCCGATTGCCTCTACCTCTCGAGCCAGGTGGCGCTTAGTCTGGGTGACGCTGCCACGGCGCACTCACAGGCGGAGGAGAGTATTGCCCTCTCCAGGGAGATCGGGGACCGGGAGGGTCT
>VBHV01000356.1 GCA_005881995.1 Chloroflexota bacterium
ACTAACATGACACAGCGTCATAATCAGGCTTGTGAATGAATTCTGGGGGGCAAAGGATAGCCTCAAGGAGGTGTCCTTCATTACCGCCGGATCAGGGGGAATCTTTGCTTTAATTGCCGCTACCTTGGGCCTGGCAAGAAATATGCTGAAGCAGATGTGGCACTGGTAGGCTTCAACTATGCTCAGCAATCGGACGTGGTGCAGTATTCGAACTTTGAACTCGATACACCGGGGAATAGGTAGATAGGCTACAGTCCACAATTTGACATCCACTCGCACCCGAGACTATACTTAATGAAGTGAACCTTCGTTGCGACCCGAATCCACCCCACCCAGGGCGACCCTAGCGATCGCCTGTACAATACACGATTAAATAGGGAAACGTCCCGTATATTGTACGGGCGACCCTCGCGGTCGCCCTGGGTGGGGTGGGGTAGGATGGAATGTGGGTACCACTCAAGGTAATAATTGGAAAGGACACACCCGTTGCTCGTCGATAGTCATGCCCACATCGATACCTCCCGTTTCAATGCCGACCGTGAAGCCGTCATTAACGCTGCCTTTGAGGGCGGCGTGACCCGCATTGTTGATCCAGGATGCGACCTGGCTTCCAGTGAACACGCGCTGGCACTGGCGAAGACGCATCCGGGCGCAGTCTTCGCGGGCGTCGGTACCCACCCGCACGACGCCAGCACCTATACTGACGAGGTTGGCATGCGCTACCGTGAGCTGGCACAGGCGCCAGAGGTTGTGGCCATTGGCGAGTTTGGTCTTGACTATTTTCGCATGCTCTCGCCGCGCGATGTGCAGCGCGCCGTTTTTTGCGCCCATCTTGAACTTGCGCGCGCGTGCGCTTTGCCATGCATCATACACGTGCGCGACTCTCACGATGATGTGATCGAGTTGCTGCGCGCGCATGGCAAGGGATTGCGCGGCGTCTTTCATTGCTTTTCAGGCGATGTGCAGCAGGCCGAAGAATGCCTGGCTTTCGATGGCTTCATGCTTTCATTCGCCGGGCCGCTTACTCGTCAGGGTAACGCTTTGCCAGAGGTGGCCCGCGTGGCCCCTCTCGAACGCATCCTGATCGAGACAGACAGCCCTTACCTGGTGCCCCAGCCTCTACGCGCGAGACGCAACGAGCCGCTATTTGTCAAACACGTCGCGGAAAAGCTGGCCGAAATTCGCGGCATGACCTTTGAAGAAATTGCCCAGGTCACTAGCGCCAATGCCGTCCGTTTGTTTGGTCTAGGAGAGATTACCCGATGAAATTGTTTAATACATTGACGCAATCGCTTGAAGAATTTGTTCCTCTCGATGACAAGACGGTACGCATCTATGTCTGCGGCATTACGCCCTATGACACCACCCACCTGGGCCATGCCTTCACCTATGTCTCATTCGATACCCTCATTCGTTACTTAGAATTTTGCGGTAACAAGGTCAACTACGTGCAGAATGTGACCGATATCGACGATGATATCCTGCGCAAATCACGCGAACTCGGCATGTCCTGGGACGAACTGGGGCGGCGCGAGACCGAACGCTATTTGCGCGACATGGACGCGCTGAATGTACGCCGCCCCAACGTCTACGCACGCGCCACGCAAGAGACCCCCGCGATGATCGAGATCATACAGACCCTGATGGCGCGCGGCTTTGCCTATGAAAGCGGTGGCAGCGTCTACTTTAGCGTGAAGAACGACCCGGAATTTGGTATCATGGCTCGCGCTATCGGCCTGAACGATTATTCGGCCATGCTCACCATCGCCAACGAGCGCGGCAACTATCCCGACGACCCGCGCAAGAATGACCCGCTCGACTTCGTTCTGTGGCAAGCGCAGGCTCCAGGCGAACCCGCCTGGCCCAGCCCCTGGGGTCCTGGCCGTCCCGGCTGGCACATCGAATGCAGCGCTATGTCGATGAAGTATCTTGGTCCGCAGTTAGACATACACGGCGGCGGCGCGGATCTGGCCTTCCCGCACCATACCTGCGAAATCGCGCAATCGGAACACTTCAGCGGCAAAGCCCCCTTTTCGCGCTTCTGGATGCATACCGCTATGGTACACCAGGATGGCGAAAAGATGAGCAAATCGCTGGGCAACTTGACGCTCGTGAGTGACCTACTCAAAACATACAGCGCCGATGCAATTCGCGTCACCCTGTTGAACCATCACTATCGCTATCCGTGGGAATGCTTCCCTGAAGACATGCAAGTCGCCACCGAGACAGTAGGGCTTTTCCGACGGGTGCGTGAGATTGTAGGCGAGCAGACTGGCGGAGAAGACACCCTCTTACATGGTCTTTTCATCGCCGCGATGGAGAATGATCTGAATACCCCACAAGCCTTGTTACTGCTGAGGCAGAGCGCCGAGACTGTTGTGGCTAATGGGGATGTGAATACGGGAGCGGAGATTTTACGGTTGGCGAGGGTATTGGGGTTGAGGGTGTGAAACCATATTCCTCAACATCCCCTCCGCCTCCTCAAACATCCTCTTGCGCAGTGACTCCGGCTCCAATACCCTTACATGCTGACCCCAGCCAAGCAGCCATTGCAGTATCTCGCTTTCCTGGCGTATCTTGAGCGTCACCAGCAGCCCGTCCTGCGTTTCCTCTTCGCCAATCACGTAATAAGAGCGTGCTTCCTGTACCCAGCGTGCTACTTCGGAATCGAACAAAACCCGCACCATCAACTGGCGGGAGCTATTTGCCTTGTCTTCCTGCATCACAAAATTGGATGGACGTTGAAAGGCTCGCGTGAGCAGTTCCAGGTTGTCGATGCGATCAAGACGAAAGTTACGGATGTCCTGGCGCAGATGGCAGTAAGCGACCATGTGCCATCCGCCAGGGAAATGTATCATCCTGTGGGAAGTCTCAGGCGTATCTCCCGCACCGGCTACAAAGCGAATGCTATTTTGCAGGTAATGCACCTCGCTGCGCAACTTTTCCGGCAGCACGCCCTCTATTTTGCGGCTGGCAGATTGCGCTGCCGCGCGATACTGCGCATCGAAGTTCTGCGCCATCAGGTCGCTTCCCAGCAACAACATTGTCGCCTCATCGGTGGTGAAGCTCAGAGGCGGCAAGAAGTAGCCTTGCATCAGCGAATAGCCCCGTCCTGGGATTGACACGATGGGGACGCCAGCCTCACCTAACGCCAGCATATCGCGGTAGATGGTACGCTTGCTGGTCTCAAAGGTTTCGGCTAAATCCTCGGCGCGTTGGTGCCCTTTACCCTGCAATTCCAGTACGATTGCTAACAGGCGATCTGTGCGGTTCATCTTCCCTCTTTACCTCGCACTAGCGATGTTAGCACGCCAATCGCGGCAATGCAAGCGCAAACGATAAAGGCTATCTGGAAAGCGTGCGCGAATGTCTGTTGTAGTGCCATCTTCTGTGCGACAGACAAACCCTGGCCGAATTGATGCGCGATCAGTATGTGACCTGCCGTCGCGCCACCCAGGCTGCTGAAAATCGCCCCTGCCAGAGCAACACTTATGCTCTGGCCTACAACGCGGCCTGTTGCCAGGAAGCCAGACGCGGTACCTTGCCTGCCGCGAGGAGCCGCGCCCATCAGCGCGCTGTTGTTCGGTGATTGGAAAAGCGCCTGGCCGAATCCAACCACGACTAAGCGCCAGATGATATCCCAGGTCGAACTCTGCGCGTTCAACTGGCTGATCAGTACCAGTCCGATGCAGGCTATCGTCAATCCCCCGGCTGCCAGCCAGCGCGAGCCGATGCGGTCCGCGAGCATGCCGCTAAAGGGAGCAACAATGGCGATAGTGAGCGGTAAGGGCGTGAGCAGCAGCCCGGCCTGCTCCGTCGAGAAGCCGCGCAATTCTTCCAGGTAAAAGGGCAACATGAAGCTCACCGCGAAGAGCGCCAGGAAGTTTAATATAAGACTGATGTTGGCGGAGAGGAAGACGCGATTGCGCAATAGAGCGAAATCGATCACCGGGTCGGAGACACGATGCTCAACAATCGCCAGTGCAATTAAAGAGATCAAGCTGACGGCAAGCGTACCGATCAATAAAGGCGAACTCCATCCCCACTCCTGACCAAAGGACAGGCCCAGTGTCAGGCACACCAGCCCGATACCAAGCAAGATTGCCCCAAGCGGATCAAAGTGTCCACGCACTCGGCTCGTATTCTCTTTCAACACCCGCAGTGTGGCGATAATGCCAATAATACCAATTGGCACATTCACATAGAAAATCCAACGCCATGTAAAATGTTCTGTGATAATGCCGCCCAGCGTTGGTCCTACACTTACTCCTAATGCCACGACCACAGCATTCATGCCTAACGCTCGCCCACGTTCATTCGCGGGAAAGGCGCTGGTGAGCATGGCCGGGCTGACCGCCATGATGAGTGCCCCGCCCAGACCTTGCAGCGCTCGCGCTGCAATCAGCATGCCAAGCGAAATAGACGCACCGCAGATGGCCGAGCCGAGGGTGAAGACCGCCAGGCCGGTAACCCACATCGCCTTACGCCCGATCATGTCGGCCAGGCGCCCTGCCGTCAGCAGCACGCCCGCAATTATGACCAGGTACGCAATTATCACCCATTCCACAGCGCCACTCAGGGGAACGCCAAAATAGCTTGCAATCGCCGGCAGGCTGATGTTGACAATCGAGGAATCGAGGGTCGCCATAAAAATACCGATGGCGAGAATAGCAAATACCACCCATTTATTGGGATACTCCCTCCCGACCTGTTGCGTTGATGCCTCCCTGGTATCTGCTGTAGGGCGCTCTTCTAGAGTAGTTGCTTTTATGCTCTGGTCTGCCGCATTGGTGCTGGTGTCGTGTGGTTTCATAGTTTCCCTATACTGCGTAAAAAGAAATAGATCGTCATGCTAACGCCAACAAGAATTACAAAGCCTCGTATCAAACGTGCATCGAGCCGCCGGGCCACGTATGCGCCGCCAAAACCTCCCACAATCGCGCCCACAATCATCACCATCGCCGGGAGCCATACCACCGCGCTTGCGATGATAAACGTAATCACCGCCACGCCGTTGATAAGGCTCTGAAGCACGGTTTTCAGCCCATTCATCTCATGAATGTTGTCCATCCCCATCACTCCCAGCGAAGCCAGGATCATGATGCCAATGCCGCCCCCAAAATACCCTCCATAGATCGCGACAATCAGTTGAATGAACGTAATGCTGGCCAGCGTGCGCCACGTTATAACCGTCTTTTTCTCCATCCCCTGAGCCGGGCTTTTACGTAGCATCGC
>VBHV01000357.1 GCA_005881995.1 Chloroflexota bacterium
TTCCACTCGATTCGTTGCTGGCAAGCTTGACCTCGATCTGTCCACTTTCGAGTTTGGTCATAACCTGCTCCAACGAACGTGGCAGTGTCAGCAGCGCTCTGCCTGTGTCGAGCACCTGGTTGAAGAGTTGTCGCAGCGTTTGCTCCGCACCCCTGGCATCAAGATTCAGGAACTTGCGGGCATAGGGCGTAGCGACCTCGATTAAGTCGAACTCCGGGGCCAGCCCGGTCGAGACACCGACCAGCGTCCCAATGGCCCGTCCGGTGAAGGCAAACTGCGCCGGGATGTGAAATGGTTGTCTATACAGCAGAGAGATGACATCCTGTACCATTTCGGAAATATCGAGTTCGCTCACCTCACCCAACGTCATACCGTGATAGCGCTCTATCAACAGCGACATGGCCTGCTCGATAGAGGCAAGGTTGGCGCCTTCGTCAACGAAGCCAAGCTCAGAGAGGGCATGAACCAACGATCGCGAATCGCGTACTATGAAAGCCAGAAACACGTCTTTCATTAACCTCTTCATATGTGTCGTGAGAGACCCTACCATGCCGAAGTCGACAAAGGTGACGATGGGCCTATCACCTATCGCCCCTTTTATGACAAAAATATTCCCTGGATGGGGGTCCGCGTGGAAGAAGCCTGCCTCAAAGAGCTGGTAGAAGTAGGCGCACACTGTGCATTTGGCCACCTCTAAGCGGTTGATTCCCGCTGCATCGAGAGCGGCATAATCGTTGATCTTGATGCCATCGATCCACTCTAGAACCAGCACGCGCCGTGAAACATACTGGTCATAGACGCGCGGGATGTAGATCATGGGATCATGTTTGAACATCTCTTTGAAGCGTTTGGCGTTCGCGGCCTCGCGAACGTAGTCTATCTCTTCATAGATTGTGCGTTCAAACTCGTGATAGACACCCATGAGATCAATAAAGTCGTTCATGCCTACGAAGCGTGTGATGACCCAGATAACGAACTTGAGGGTTTGCAAGTCCATACGAACGAGCTGGTCACTATTGGGACGCTGGATTTTGACGGCAACCGTCTCGCCGGTCGAGGCAAGGACCGCTTTATGGACCTGGCCAAGCGAGGCAGCAGCGGTACATTTGCGCTCCAATATGCTGAACACCTCCTCAATGGGTTTACCCAACTCCGACTCGATGACATGCACAACGTGGGCAAAGGGCGCAGGTGGTACCTCGTCCTGCAATGAACTCAGTACGCCAATTGCTTTCTCTGGCAGCAGGTCAGCGCGAGTACTGAGGAACTGTCCCAGCTTAATCATCAGGACGCCGAGTTCCAGCGCAGTTTCGCGGAATGCGACAAGCACCTCGATCAGCACGTCACTATTGGGTCGAACCGTATAGTTGCCACATGCACGCGTACGTACCACCCGGCGACGCTCGCAGTAAATCACCCATATAGTCCATAGGAGGAGACGTGAAACTCGCAGAAAGCGCACAAGCTGAGCGAACCGATTGATCCGGGGAGTTTTTGTTCGCATATGTATGTATCCTGGCTTCACTCCAATTCCCCATTAGTATGAGGGGTTTCTCCGGTGTTAGTCGATGTGTTGCTATCTTTCGTGATCTCTTCTATACCATCGGCGAGTCCGTGTATGAGTGCGGCCCATCCATGGGCGAATTCACGCCCGGCGGCATGGAAATGCTGCCGTGGCTTTCGTGGCAACCTGTTGACCGGTAAAAGCGCTAAACTCGCCCCGTTTCGAAACACACTTCGAATGAAGCGCCGGGTGGCTTGCTGGAGTTCCTCGCGTTCAGTGTTCATACTTCGTCTCTGGCCTTCCTGCTTGTCCTTATCGTTTATTTCCCTGTTCGTTGATCTAATGGATACTTGTAATCATGCTCGTGTATGGGTTTACTAGCGACGGCGCACCCGAGATACCTGTGACCAACCACTAAGAGCCAATAAGAGATATACATCAAACGGGAGCAGGCGTACATCGACAGAATGGTGTAATTCCTATCCCGCATTCCCCTGGGAACCGTCTAGATAGAATTACCTAGCTATATGGAAGATAGCTCCTTCCCGCTAATGTGCTCGTACAAGTTGCCAGTGGTAAAGAGCACAACATTATGCTTGTTATTGACACCGGTTCCACCCCGGCGCTGGTATTCAGCTTCTACCGCTAAAACCCT
>VBHV01000358.1 GCA_005881995.1 Chloroflexota bacterium
ACCGATGATGACGATGCGTTGAACGAGTGGGGGCAGGCGGGCACGCTGGATGGACTGGAGGGCGAGGCGGTAGGCTATAGCGTGCTACAGTTACGCCGCAGCCAGCACGCTTACCACTTCCTTTGCGAGGGAGCGGTATTGCCTCAACACCGCAGGCGCGGCGCGGGTCAGGCGCTCTTGATTTGCGCCCTCAATCACGCGCGTATACGCGCCTTTGAGATCGAATCTGAAGCGCAGCAGCAGGGGCATCCCATCCATTTTGAAGCCTTGCTTCCGGTGAATGATCCGGCATCGGAGAGCCTGGCCGCCGCCTGCGAGATGCACCCCGTCGATGAGCCTGTACTGCGCGGAATGCGCCTGTATCGCGGAGAGTTATAGTCCAGGGCGACCCTCGCGGTCGCCCTGGACTATACGGTTGGGCATCCTTTTCGTATAAGGTAGGGGTGACCCTCGTGGTCGCCCAATACGCATCAACCTAAGAACAAGCCCCTCACCATCCGTAGGGGCGAGAGCGGTGGGGAGCGGAAGGGAGGGCCTTTATGGTCGCCCGCGGGGTGGGGAGTGATCGTGTTTCCCCAAGATATCAGCGAGAGGAACAGGACGCGGGCGGCCATAAAGGCCCTCCCTTCCGCTCATCATCCACCCTCGCCCCTACGCATCGCCCGGCCTCCCGCCTGGCTTTCCGGCTTAGGTTGATGCGTATTGGGCGACCCTCGTGGTCGCCCTGGAATCCGTCCGAGTTCACGTATCTCGATCTCGGCGTGGGCGCTGGCGCGCATCTCAATAAAGTGTCGCCAGGAACGCCCATTGCCTGTCACAACGATAGGAGCCTCGGTTTCATTGGGGAGAACGGAACGTGCGCACTGCTGTACCTTTTTACGTAGATCGGTTTTAGCCTCGGCACTCAAAATCTTAGTGCCCGCCTGCTGCATTTCTAATAGGCGGTTGCTCAAGGCCGCGTATTCGCTGGATGCGCGTTCGATTCGCTCTAAAAATTGGGTATGGAACTGTTCGTCATCACAATATTCGGGGCGTTCAACGAAGCGCAGCATGCGGCCCGATACGAAGCGCTGGCTCAGCTGCGAATAACTGAATCCTGCACGATGACGCACAACTTCATGGGTCACACTGCGTGAGATGCCGTAGAGCAGGAGGCTAAAATTCGCATGTTCAAACACAGAACCATGCCCTGAGGACTTGAGATTATCGAAATAGCGAGTGGCCTGGGCATTAAAGGTGCGTTTGGGACCAAAACTCATGTAGCAGACCTGCCCGGCAATTTTGCAGAGCTGCGCGCCGTCAGGCAGCCGGGTAGGATCGTCCAGGTACTCCGAAAAATGCAGTGTTTCATCGAACCCATCCAGAAAACCTGCTATGCCTTGCAGGTTGACCGTTGGGCGTGCAAGTACAACCACTCCAGGCTTTAGCAGGTAAGATGTGCCGCCGGGAGAAGCATACACGGGAGAATCAATCACCGCAAATCCAGAACTATCCTGGCCCTGTAGTTCCTGGAACAGTGTCTCAGGCGAAATCGCAGACATTATTGCCTCCTTACTACTAGCTCAAACATTTATCAACTAGTCTAGCAGGTTGGAAGCGCTGCGGTCAACCTAATGATTATTCGCGACTTGTTCGGATGGAGCAAGCAAAGCGTCCAATGTCGCGCGCCGAATACGATAGGCTTGACGCGCGCCGCGATGAGGCAAGGTGATCGCCTCCAAAACGCCGTTCTTGATCCAGCGCCGGACAGTGGTATCATCCACCCGTAATCGATTGGCAACTTCGCGGACTGTTAGTAGATCCGCCTCTTCGTGTGCCACGCTGCCCTCTTTCTGCTCGTAAGCTAAAACGATGGACAGTCCCCAAACAGAGGTTGGACTGCACAGATTATCTATTTGACTATAACGACGAATGTTCAGCTTTTTGGTAACGCTGTTCATAAAAGTCGCTTTCAGTGCTAATGCACGTAGAACCTGTGCAATAAGAAACACTGCTCTTGAAGAATTATTCTAGTAATGTAGCTTTTGCCCCTGCTAACCGCCGATCATCGACATGCTGCGGTTTGCGCGTTTGAAGCGCTTGTCTCCGATGTAGTGCTTGAGTTCTTTGTGCCATACTGCCTGGCGAATGGTCTGTGCTAAAGTCTCGTCGGAGGCATTGGAGCGGACAACTGCCCGTAGGTCCGTCTCCTCGGTGGCGAATAGGCAGGTGCGCAATTGACCATCGGCGGTCAGGCGGATACGGTCACAGGTTGCGCAGAATGGCTCGCTCACGGGGTTACTGAAGCCAATCTCGCCTATGCCGTCGCTGAAGGTGTAGCGGCGCGCCGTTTCGGAGGGATCGCCGGTAGTAATGGGGACCAGTGGGCCATATTCGGCCTCGATAATAGCCTTGAGTTCCGCGCCTGTGAGAATGTCTTCTTTGCGCCAGATCTGATCGGCGTCCAGCGGCATAAATTCGATCCAGCGCATCACATAGGCTTTGCGCCGCGCCAGGCGTACGAATTCCAGAGCTTCCTCTTCGCTGTAGCCTTTGATAGCCACCGCATTCACCTTGATGGGATGGATCGATGGATATTTTTCAAGCTCCTCCAACCCTTCCAGCACGCGGGCAAGCTGATCCCGCCGCGTGAGCTGCGCGAACTTCTCGCGTATCAGGGAATCGAGGCTCACGTTGATGCGAGTAAGTCCGGCCTCGGCGAGCGCGCCCGCCAGTTGTTTCAAGAGGATGCCATTGGTCGTCAGGCTGAGACTGCGTAGCCCTTCGATCTTGCGCAACTGGCGCACAAGTTCAGGGACATCGCGCCGCACAAGCGGTTCTCCGCCCGTCAGGCGAATTTGCTCGATGCCGATGCTCACCGCAACGCGCGAGATGCGTTCGATTTCTTCGTAGGAGAGTATCTCCGCCTTCTTCAGCCAGGGCAAGCCCTCGGCTGGCATGCAGTAGGTGCAGCGAAAGTTGCACTTATCGGTAATCGAAATGCGCATGCTTTTAATGCGGCGTCCGTAGCTGTCAACGAGCAGTTCCATAGGTCAGTCTCACTATCTCCAGGTTAATACAACTCAATGTGTGAATGCTTCATAGTTAACTATAACACATTTCAGCCCTTGATGGCTGCTTCAACTTGCAGTTCTTAGCCTTCTTGTCGTTCCAATATTATCACCGGAATCTGGCGAGTCGTCTTCGCCTGGTGTTCAGAAAAAAATGGGTGTAGCTCCACTATCCTGGTCCACAGCCGATGCCGCTCTTCACCGGTCGTGACGATGGCGGTGGCTTCGAAAGTCTCGTTACCCACCTCGACAGTAACGTCTGGGTGAGCCATCAGGTTATGATACCAGGCAGGATGGGTTGGCGCACCAACATTGGAAGCGATCACCATCAAGCGGTCGCCATCGCGTACATACATCATTGTCGTGAGCAAAAGCAAGGGACGTCCGCCGAACTTGCTCCGGTCTGCTCGAAACTCCTCGATCAGCTGGCGGTTGTAGTCATTTTGATCTGCCATGGTTCCTCCTCATTGTGGACGCCGACCGCATCGGCAATTCCCTTGTGCTGCGATGTTTTTATTGTTCAGCCCTATGTTAGCACCTATGTTCGATACCGTCAACATGATCTGACGCCCGAATAGCGCTTTACAAATGCCGCATCTAAGTGTAAAATGCATATAGAAGATGATTCCTTTTTCTAATAAACTACATGTAAGTGTGCATATGAATAAAGAAGATGCAAATCAGGGCAAAGAGCAGCAGAATACGGCGACAGACGCCTGGTCGAAGAACTGGGTCGTGCCGGTCGTGCTCTTGATGCTTCGAGAATGGAATTCCTACGGTTATGAGTTGATGGAGAAGATGGCGACCTTCGGATTGAACGCTGTAAACCCTGGCACTTTCTACCGGACCTTACGGCAGATGGAGAAGGATGGCATGGTAAGCTCTACCTGGGATACCTCCAAGGGAGGCCCGGCCAAGCGCGTCTACTCAATCACAGATGCTGGTGAAGCTTACCTGAAGTTCTGGGCACAGTCTCTGGATCAATATCAAAAAATGATGAACACTTTCTTCCGCCTCTACACGAATCCATTCAAACCTTCGGACAAAAAGGACGGCAACTAAGCGAATCTCCTCCCCAAAACCTTGACAAACAATGCATATAAGTGTAAAATGCATATAGATGCTGATAAACATTTTGATAGTATGCGTAAGCTGCGGTTAGATAAACTGCTGAACGATAACAAATGGTACATCGTGGGCATCTGCGATGTAAGGAAAGGGACAGACCATCATGACAGACAGCAAGATGAACGAAACCACCAGGGAACTGATCGACTCGCTTCGCGAGACCAGCAAGACCATTGCAGACAGCGCCATCGCAGCGCAGGAGCACAACGTGGCGTTTGCCCAGAATATTCTGGAGAACGGCGTTGAAGTTCTCAAAAGCCACGCGGAGAGCACGCGGAGCCTCATGCAAGAGCTGAGCGAGCAGGCGAGGAAGCAGCCCAACTGGCAAGAGGGCTTCCAGGCGGTAGTGGATAGCACAGTGGCGGCGCAGGAGCGCAACACCAGGTTTGCGCAAAGCGTTTTTGAGAACGGTATCGAAGTTCTCAAAAGTCAGGTCGGCCTCACACGAGGTCTGATGCAGGAGTTGGAGCAGCAGGCACACAAGCAGCAGGATGCATTCCAGGCATTGGCGCGCGAGTCCTGGGATACCTATCTTGGATTTATGCGTGCACCGTTCTCCTACTACCAGCGAGCGTTTGATACGGCTCAGACAAGCATGCGCGAAGGGGTAGAGGACTTTAAGAAAGCCACCGATCAGGGAGTTGAGAATCTCCAGAAGGAGACGCGCTCAACCGAGAAAGCGGCGCAGAAGGCGTCCAGGTAATTTGCCGATGAGGAAAGGGC
>VBHV01000134.1 GCA_005881995.1 Chloroflexota bacterium
CTGCGCGTCAACTCAGGGCCTATAGAATTCGTTGACGCTGTTGCATGGTCTCCCAACGGTCGATACGTTGCCTCTGGAGATAGCCACAACACCGTGCTCGTCTGGAACCCACGAACAGGAACTACCCTTCCCAATTCCTTCATTGCATATACAGGAGGCATCCTGGAGTCACTGGCCTGGTCCCCCGATGGACGATACATAGCAGCTGGTTTCAGAGACAAAACGGTGCGCGTCCTGCAAGCCCTTACGGGCCGGCTTCTCTACACTTATCAAGAACACACCGGTGATGTAAGCGCCCTGGCCTGGTCTCCCAACAGTCAATTTATTGCTTCCGGTAGTGGGGACCACACCGTGCGGGTCTGGAACGCGCTCACGGGAGCAACCCTCTTCACCTACACGGGACATAGCAATACTGTAGCTGCGCTGGCCTGGTCCCCTAATGGCCGCTACATTGCCTCCGGTAGTTGGGATCACACCGTACAGGTCTGGGCTGCCCCCTCTACCAGGTAGCGTACCCCAGCGCTGGCGTGTCCTCGCCCTGGTTCGCTTTCCAAGTTACCCGCGTTCTTCAATGGGTGTATAGGCGACATTTTTCGGGCCGACGTATTCGGCGCGCGGGCGGATCAAGCGGTTATTGGCGAACTGTTCCAGGACGTGGGCGGTCCAGCCGGAGATGCGACTGCATGCAAACATGGGCGTATCCAGGTCTATCGGGATGCCCATCATGTAGTAGACGGAGGCCGAGTAGAAGTCAACGTTGGCGTACAGTCCCTTATGCTCCTTGATATAGTCCTCGATGATACGTGACATCTCATACCAGCGTGACTCGCCGGTACGCTTGCCCAGTTCTTCCGACATGCTGCGCAGGTGGGTGGCGCGCGGATCCTCTGTGCGGTACACGCGATGCCCGAAGCCCATGATGCGGTCTTTGCGCTCGAGCGCGGCTTGAATGTATGCAGGAGCTTGATCAACCTCACCAATCTTCAAAAGCATGCGCATGACCTGCTCGTTGGCGCCGCCGTGCAGGGGACCAGAGAGCGCGCCAATCGCGGAGGTAATGGCAGCATACATGCTCGCCAGGGTGGCAGCCGTGACGCGCGCCGCAAAGGTCGAGGCGTTGAGTTCGTGGTCGGCGTGCAAGATCAGGACGACATCCAGCATATGCGCTTTGTACTCATCCGGCATTTCGCCGGTCAGCATATATAAAAGGTTGGTGGCGTGGTTGGAATCGGTGAGCGGGGCAAGTGGTTCTTTGCCGTTGCGCAGGCGGTCCCAGCTTGCGACAATGGTTGGCATGACGGCAGTAAGGCGCATGGAGCGGCGGCGGTTGGCTTCAGTAGAGTTGTCGCCAGTATCGGGATCGAAGGAAGAGAGAGAGGAAACAGTGGTACGTAGCACATCCATAGGGGTAGATGTCCTGGGCAGCAATCGCATCATCTCATTGACAGCATCTGGAAGTGTGCGATTGGCCCGGAGTTGCGCATTCACCTCTTCAAGCTGCGCTTTAGTGGGTAAAACGCCATGCCAGAGTAGATAAGCCGTCTCCTCGAAGGTGGAGTAATGCGCTAAGTCGTGAATATCAACGCCATAATACAACAGTTTGCCTTGTTTGCCATCCAGGTCGCAGATGTAGGAATGCGCTGCTACGATATCTTCAAGTCCATCGGTGGTAGCCATAGAAGGTCTCCTCCAGGGATACTCTCTTCACTGTGGCAGGCGCGGCGGGTGTCACGAAACTGATTCCACAGCGAATCAGACAACTTTCACCACAACAAATGATATGCGGTTCTGTAAAGTATTATAGTCATCCAACCCGAGCCATGTCAAAGGAAAAAAAGTTGGCATTTATCACAATCTCATCTTATTTTACCTGGACGCTGCCTATTTCGTTACAGCCTCCCGCGGCACAGCATTTGCTTCCCCAATCGCCATTGGTGGTGAAATCACCTCACGCGCTTTGAGTTCTGCGCGATGTTTCTTCTCAATATCGCGCCGCCAGCGATCACCCAGTTTCATCCATGGTTTCTCCACCACAATGAAGGAGATGAAGGCGAAAGGAAAGACGACGACGAATGCCCACAGCCATAACAGACCATACACGACAAATTTGTTCGTGAGGTGAAGCCATGGCGCCACCTGCGCCGTAAAAATGACGAGCAATGGCAGGTGCCACATGTAAAGACTATACGAAATCAAACCGATCCAGCGCAATGGCGCCCACTCAAATACGCGCTTGAACGCGGGCGTGCCATAGAGGATGGCGGCAATACACGCGCCGAAGCCAAACGAGAGTAACATCTCGCTCAGCCAATTGTAGGCTGGCAGCAGCCCATTTAAGAATGGCCAGCCACGCGATGCATCGTTAAAATGCCACATAGCGCCGAACGTCAGCACGACGATACCGCCACCCCACAGCCAGGGGCTGAGACGCGCCCATGTCTCGCCAAATTTACGCCTGGTCGAGGGGTTTTGCGCGTACATGTAGCAGAGACTGATGAACATGCCGACGGCGAAATCTTCTGTATATTTGCCTGTGATGCCAAAGGAGAAGAAGAGCAGAATATTGAGCACCGGACGCGGTACCAGTACCGTCTTCTCAGGGTGATTGAGATAGTACAATCCGAAGTAGCGCACAAACAATCCCCAGGCGATCACTACCAGAATACAGAATGTCACCGCCTTGAAACGATTGTGCAGCGGAATCTGTCGCACAAACAGCGCAAACCCCAGACAAATGAGTGGCAGGAGCATGTAGAATTGCCACTCGGTCGCCAGTGTCCAGAACGGCCCGTTCAGTTGCCGGAAGGTGGATTGCGAGGAGTCCATAAAGAAGGTTAAGAAGAGCAAGAGGTCTTTTAAGTGGTCGCGTTGCAGGTATTCGGGATGCATAAATAGGATGAGCAGGAAGAGCGAAACATAATAGCCAGGCATGATACGCAGCACACGGCGCAAATAGAAGACGCGCGCAAGCGGCCAGGGGGTATCAAATAAGAGCGCCTTGGCAAAGGGCATGAAGAGAAGAAAACCAGAAAGCACGAAGAAGAGCGTAACTCCCGTTCCGCCCGCGGTAGCTACCGATGAAGCCAGGGGATTAGCGACCTGGTTCCAGAGACTATCGCCGGTTATACGATTGATATGGAAGACAATGACCATCAGAATAGCAATTGCGCGCACGCCGTCAAGCACGGCAATGGAGTTTCTTTTACCTTCCTTCTGGTTGGTGTCTTCCAGCTTATATGCGATCCATCGACCAAAGCGTTGCAATAATTGTCGTATCCACAGAAACGGAAAGGGTATAGAGTGTCCCAGGTTCTTCATCTTGCCTCACTGCTCAATTAACGTTAATACTCTTTTCTACTAACGAATGAAGTCGCCGGAAAAACTCATTTTTGTACTTTTGGGAGGATTTTGCTGTCTACGTCCTCCAGGGTGGAGCAGAAAGAAAATAGTGATCACCAGCGTAGTAACTATAGCAAGTGACGCCGGTTTATGCTACACTAGCGTCCAAAAGCACGGAAATGAGGCGTCGTTATGACGGAGTCAGCGCGAGAGGATGAGCCACTGCTCATTGCTCGCAGCCAGGGTGGAGATGTCAACGCATTTAATTCACTGGTGCTGCGCTACCAGCAAACAGTGTATAACGTCAATCTGCGTATACTCGGCGATCGCGATACGGCTGCCGATATCACGCAGGAGACGTTTATTGCTTCCTTCCGCGCGATCCAATCCTTCCGGGGCGGCTCCTCATTCCGCGCCTGGCTGCTGCGCATTGCCTCCAACCTGTCATGCGACTACTGGCGGCGTGTGAATCGTCACCCCGTCGAATCTTTGGAAGATCTGACCGATGAGGAGCAGCCCTATGCGGCCAGTGTGATAAGTTCCCTGGTCGCGACCGAGCGAGAGGTCAATCCCGAAGAGGCGCTGCTGAACCAGGAATTACAAGAAGTCATCCAGCGCGGCCTAGAAGAATTGCCGCTTGATCAACGTGTGGCGGTCATTCTATGCGATGTGCAGGGCCTCTCGTACGAAGAAATAGCCACCACGACGCAGACAACGCTCGGAACCGTGCGCTCACGCATTGCGCGCGGACGCTCGCGGCTGCGTAACTATTTACAGAAACATAGGGAACTTTTGCCAGGAAATTATCGTCTACTCTCTGATAGAGATTAGTTGGGTATGTGCCTAGTTGGCCCTGGCAGTCGCCATGGAACGGAGCTTTGGAGTGACACAACACGAGCATCATAGACATCTAACAACCGGGCAGCTATCAGCCTATCTCGATAAACAGCTTACTCCCCAAGAGCAGGCTGCTTTTGATGCTCATATCTCGACCTGCCCGCCATGTCAACAGGCTCTGGCGGAACTGCGCAGCACGGTTGCCTTACTGCGTGCCATGCCCAGCGTCGATGTGCCACGTTCTTTCACCCTGCCCGCTTCTATACGGCCTGTACCAGTACAAGCAGCGCGCGTGAACACCGAACCGCCGAGGCGACAACCAGTACCCCACTACAGGCTACGACGCACCGTGCGAGCTGTGAGTACGCTCGCCGCTGTCCTTGGATTCCTCTTCATCCTGTCGGGTTTTCTTACCTATGTCCATTTTGCCAGTGGAGGAACAGCAACCAGCAGCGGGTCTCCGGCTTTCTCTTCGCAAAATACTCAAACCACAAAACCCACCTCGGGCGCCGCAGAGCAGACCGGGCGTGGCACGCCTAACGTAGGTAAAGTGAATGGCTCAGCAACGAAAACGCCTGTACCCGCACAGTCCACTCCTATCGCCACGCCAGCAGCCAATACGGGTTCTCCACATACGGCAGACCAGGCACCAACAATTCCCCCTGTACTTGATCTGAGCAGATCAGAAGGTCGCCTCAGCCTCGGCTTGCTTCTGCTGCTGTTCGGTATCATCGGCTTACTTACCACCAGGGGCAGGCGCCGCATCGTTTATTAAACCAACTCCCAGAGCAAGCCTCGCCCCTACCATACGCCAGCGAAGCGGCCAACCGTATAGGGAGGGGCGAGGCTTGCCCTCGCCCTGCAAAGGGGATCCTGAGCAATAGCCCAGTCTTCTTGCGTATGGACAATCACCACCCGCACAGCTGAATCTGGGGCAGCAATATCCTCATCAGCCGGAGATTGGGCATTTTTCTGCTCGTCTAGCTCGATACCGAGAAAGCCAAAGGATTCACACGCTGCGGTGCGTACCGCGGCGGCATTTTCCCCCACACCTCCGGCAAAGACCAGCGCGTCCAGTCCCCCCAGCGATGCGAGCATGGCGCCGATGTAGAAACGCAGGCGATGCGCATATACCTCGAAGGCGAGTTTAGCCCGCATATCGCCCTCGTGCATATCGCTCAACACCTGCCGCATATCACCTGAACCGGCGACGCCTTTTAACCCGGAAGCCTTGTTCAGGGTGGTATTCAACTGCTCGACGCTGTACTTTTTTTCTCGCAGCAGGTAAAGCAGGATGCCGGGGTCAATGGAACCGGAACGGCTGCCCATCATAACGCCTTCCATGGGAGTAAAGCCCATGGTGGTGTCGATGCTGCGCCCCTGGCGTATCGCGGCCAACGATGCCCCATTGCCTAAGTGACAGGTGATGAGTCGCAGCGTTGACAGGTCTCTGCCCAGTACCTGGGCAGCACGATGCGCGCAATAGTCATGGCTGATACCATGAAATCCAAAGCGGCGAATGCCCTCTTGCTCGTACCATGCGTACGGGACGGGATAGACGACGGCAGATAAGGGCATAGCGCGATGAAAGGCTGTATCGAACACCGCGACCTGCGGGACCGAGGGCAGGACGCGCTCAATCGCTTCGATGCCCTCTAGATTCGCCGGATTATGTTCGGGGGCCAGCACGGCCAGGCGTGCGATGGCCTCTTTCACCTCCGGCGTCACAAAGACACTTTCCTCGAACTCCTCTCCGCCATGTACCACACGGTGCCCCACGATATCAATGGCCGACAACTGCTCGATCACTCGTGTTTTTCCACTACGCAGGCTTTCGAGCATGTGCGTAATCACCTCTGGCCGCGCATCCGTTTGCAGGTTCTCTTCAAGCACTGTATCGCCGGTTGTAATTTTGAGTGACGTTGTGCCCGGATGATGCGCCCAATCCGCGTCGGCCTGCCAGAGCGGAGTAGGCGCGAGATCAGGTAATGTATCGCCTACTTCGTACAGGCGGCTCTTCTGACTGCTTGAACCCGCGTTGAAAACGAGTATTTTCACGATCAACTCCACTGCCAGTTGGCAATCTCCTCCGGGTCTACTCCATGTTCCTGGATGTAGCGCCGGAAATCAACAAGCACAAGTTCAATCTTCTTCCACTACCTACATTACCATTACGTTGCCACGAGTTTCCAAGATTTACGAGAAGGAGACACCAACCGAGGCCAGCCCCTGTTTCATCGTCTCTGGCGTCAATGGCTGCACGAAGACGGAGCGAACGAAGCCATTTCTATCGATAAAGTAAGTAGTGGGGATGGCGGTCACGTTATACTGTTGGTCGACCGCGTTGCCCGCGTCGAAGAGCAGCGGGTAGGTGACATGATAGTTTGTGCCAAAGGTGCGGATATCATCCTTTGGATCGGCCTGGTTGACGCCTACCAGGACAAACTTTCCCTGCGCGGCATCGCGCGCATACACTCGCTGCAGGTAAGGAACCTCCGCCAGGCAGGGCAGGCAGGATTCAGACCAGAAGTTGAGTATGACCGGATGCCCTCGCAAAGTATGCAAGTCGATGGAGGAGCCGATGCCACTGCCGCCGTAGACAGGCAAGTGAAATTGGGGCGCAGCGGTACCGACGGGAATACCACCCAGGGGCTGTGATGTGGGCGCAGGCCAGAGAACCAGCACACTGAATACTAACGCCAGTATCCCAATCACTCCAAGTACCAGGAAGGTTGTACGTCTGCGCCGGTAGGTGACATTGCGGGGCCGTTGTGCGTACTGCTCCGCCAGTTCATGCTTGAGCTCCTGCCGCTGGGTGCGCACCAGGGTTTGTTCTTGTTGGGTTTTGCTCAATTTCTGGGCCATGCGATGCTTCTCCTATTCCTTGTACCATAGTATAAGCGCATGTTCTGGGGCATGCAAGGGTTTTTCTTTATTGAGTTTTTCGGGGTTGACGAGATATATTTTAGAGGAGTATGCTCTCTATCAGTAGTGTACTTTCACATATGAAGGCAGGTGGGATTAAATCATGTCAAGCATTCTCATTTTGCTGATCTTTGCTCTTGTGAATGTGGTAGTAACCGGCCTCTTCGCGGGGGTGGTGTTACGGCAGTTTGCGCGTCGGCGGCGCGTCTATCAATTGTACTGGATGATTGCTTTGCTGATGGCATTTTTTGCCACGCTGAGCTATGTGTGTATGGTGGTGGTTGGGCCAACAAGCGGCGCGGGGATCGTCTTCTTCCGGCTTTATTACGTACTGGGTGCCGCGCTTGCGCCCTCCTGGCTGGGATTGGGAAGTATCGCGTTGGTGACGAGCGCGCGTGTCACACGTATCAGCCTGGTCATACTTTCTCTACTCAGCGTTCTCGTAGCTGTGTTGATCACGACTACCCCTGTGAATATGCACAATCTCAGTCAGATTGCGGGTACGCCCGGTACGGGTATTTTGCAGTTCGGCGCGTGGTTGGTACTTACCATTACTCTGAACTCGCTGGGGGTGCTGGCTGTGGTCGGAGTAGCCGTTTACTCTGGATGGAAGCTGTGGCGCCGTTCATCTAACGTGGCTGGTTTCAACCCTGGCAATCTGCTATGGGCCAATGTGTTGATTCTCATTGGAGACGCGCTCAATGCTGCTGCTGGAACACTTGCACGCTTCTTTGGATTAGCAAGTAGCTTCTGGCTAATCATGGCGTTCGGCTGGATCGCGTTCTTTACCGGTGTTCTTCTGACCGGTCGTCGCGCTGCAGTCAGCAGGCCGGTGAATGAAATTCGCGATAAGAGCGAAATGAAAGGTTCGACTGCATAGGGGTGATCTCCGCGAATGGTTTTTGTTCCTATTGCCTCCATGGCATAATTCTGCGATAATAGCGCTGACAATGAGCAGGAGGTTCGAGTGCTTTGGATGAACAAGTTGAGTTAGCAGGCGCTTCGCACAAGGGTAAGAAGCAAGGAATCACCATGGTGGATGGCAGCATATCATCGAACAAAACAGACACGGCGGAACAACTTCGACAATCTGCGCGCGAGTATGTGCAGGCTAAACGCTGGGCTGAAGCACGATCAGCATATGCTGCTCTGCTTTCAAACGATAAAGAAGATGAAGATGCGCTGACAGGTCTGGCGGGAGCTTTGGAGAAGCTTGCCGATTATGAGGCGATGTACGAAGCCGCCCAGGATGCCGTTCAGGCCAATCCAGGTTCAGCCAGGGCGCTGGCGTATAAAGCGCGCGCTCTGCAAAAACTGGAACGGCTCTCGGAAGCTACGATTGCCAACGACCAGGCTTTACTGCTGGACACCAATCTGGCGCTGGCATGGTTCAATCGCAGTGGGCAGCAACTCCTGCAGGAGCATTTCCCAGAAGCCCTGCGCTACGCGGAACGCTCCATTGAACTCGACCCCGATGATGCACGCGCCTGGACCAACAAGGGACTGGCTTTGCTGCAACTCCATCGTCTACATGAGGCATTAGAGGCAGTGAATGAAAGTCTGGCGCGTGACCCCGACTATCTGGTTCCACTTACGCTCAAGGGCGAGATACTACGCAGGTATGGCCGCTTGCAAGAAGTCGTAGAGACCATGCGCCACGCTCTGGAGATCGCCCCCGATGATATCTCTTCGCTCAATGTGATGGCGCAGACGCTGCGAACATTGAGTTCCTACGAGGAGTTATCGAAGATTAGTGCGCGTCTGGTGGAGCTAACGCCCGAAAGCCTGTTTGCCTGGGATAGTTACGCCTGCGCGCTGCGCGGCCTGGGCCGTTTCGACGAAGCTACCATCGCCATCGAGCATGTGCTGGAACTCGACCCCACCAATGTACGCTACATGATGATCAAAGCCGATAACCTCTATCGTCTGGGACGTTACCGCGAGGCGGTCAGTGCCTCTGAATCGGCACTGCGCCTCGATGAAGAGTATCCACCCGCCCGCAGGATTCACGAGAAGGCCATGCGGGCCATGTACCAGCAAAAGCGGAAAAAGAAGTGACTTATAGGTGCTCCGCAAAAGATTTAAACTGCGTGAAAGAGTGACGCGCACCACGTTCTCCTGCCTTCCCAACGCAGTCGCGATCTCACTACCGGACAAACCTTGACCGAAGCGCAGGCGTAAAATCTCCTGTTGAAGCGCTGGCAAGCCTTGTAGATGCGCGTACAAATCCATGTAATCTTCTTGTCGCAAGGCGGCATATTCGGGGCTGAAGGCCTCCTCCTCAAAAAGATGCTCGGCTACATAATCGAGGGTCACGCTCTGGCGCGTTTTCGCACGCCGGTAAGCGTCAATCACCTTGTTGCGCGTAACTCGCCACAGCCATAACTGCTTCGCTTTCTCTGAGAGCGCGGCAAACTTCGCATTTTCAATTGCCGCCAGGAATACTTCTACTACCAGGTCCTCCGCGTCTTCTCGCGAGGTAATATGCATTCGCACATAAGTAAGCATAGCCGGTGCGTATTTCCTGTACAGGAGCGCCATTTCCGGCTCGGCCTGTGCCATATGCCTGTTCACTTGCATCATTTCCCTTGTGTAGTTTGAGTACTCATCATAACTATCGTTTATCGCAGCTAAATATTACAAAAAACGGGAGGCAATTTGAGTTTCATTTATTGCATAGAAACTCAAATTGCCTCTCGTTTTGTTAGGAATCCCGAAGCCTCCAGCATTTTCGCCACCGATTATACTCTTGGTAGAGCCGTACTCGCCTATCTGCTCGTCCATTCTTCTCTTCAAGAAAGGAACTGTTCCATGAACCGCGACACACACAGACCTCGTTTCCAACTCTCCCACCTCCTCACGTTGCATGGTAAACCTCAACCATACAAAAAAAATACCGAGCATTTTGCGCGGTATTTGCACACTATCGTAACGCCTGTTACACCTTCAAGTCACCGGACCCTGGCCCTTGAGAATGCACTGGAACCCTCGACACTTACATCCCCACGAGCCGCTCCAAAATCGGCAACAACACATCATTCCGTCGGTAGCCTCGACCCACGTGACGAGGGAACCCATGCCGATGGGAGGGTTGGCGAATGTGACCCATACATCCATTTCCCATTTCTCTGGACGAGGAATATCGAATAAGATTTCGAAATCGCCGATTTCGGTATCGAGCGCACCTGCCAGTTCCCCTGCGAGTTGTTGCTCGACCTGGCGACGGCGATGAGCGTCCCAGTAGAGGGCGTCTACTCGAGCATAGAGACGACCTGCCAGGCGACTGATCTCTACGACGCCTTTATAGGGGCGACGCATCTCCAGGCTCTCGGCCAGGATGCGAGAGGTAGTGGGCATGGAGGAATGCGCGAGCAGTCTCAGCAAAGAGGCATCGTCCAGCCCGACGAGTTGTTCGGTTTGTAAGGCGCCGCTGAGCAAGGCCTCCTGCACAGCGCGCATGAGCATGACCTGCAAGGCGCGGCTGGTATGGTGCCAGTAGATGTTGTCGAACATTTCCTGGCGGGCGTGCAGCAGCGAGTGCAGCGGACTGATGCCCTTATGCGTTACGACGATACGCCGCTGGCCATTCACGTTTGGATGGATGCGCAGAGCACCCTGCAGACGCGCTACATCGACGCCGCCATAGGGGACGTTGCAGGCGCGAGCATCGCGCGGCAGGTAGTCGAGTTGGTCCACGTCGAGCGCGGCCACGCGCTGCGGTGAAAGGGAGTAGTCGCGTTCCAGGATAGTGGCAATCTCGCTCGCTTCGATGATGGAACGCCCGACTTTTTCGTGTGGGATGATGGGATGACCCAGTTCTTCGATGGTATGTGAGAAAGGATAATGCCCGATATCGTGCAGCAGTGTCGCCACGACGAGCGTCTGCACACTGCTGATGGAGACCCCGTTCAGGCCACCCTCGGCACTTACTACCTCGCGCTGCAACAGTGAACGCAATTCGCGAAGCGCCAGGTAGTAAGTGCCGAGGCTATGTTCGTAGCGCGTGTGGGTTGCCCCTGGCCAGACACGATAGACGAAGCCCAGCTGCTTGACATTTTGCAGCCGTAGAAAGGGCGCTGTGCTGATCAGTTTTTCTTCACGCGCACCAAGTGGGATGAGGTCATAGAGGCTATCGCGTACAGTACTTATGGGGTGTTCGTCTGGTAACAGGGGAAATCCAGATGAATCTACCCCTTGAAGCCCCGTTCCAGGCTGCACGGCGCTGTTTTTATGCGAATGATTGTCGCTGTTTTGGCGTTTCGTCCGCGCTTTTTTAGAATAATTGGCCTGCATGTTCATGCGTGGATTGTAGCAGAAGGCTAGGAAGAATGTCCAGCCCTCCGGCTCTCCCACCCCCTGTTTTGAAGTCTCGATGACCGTGCAGACCCTCAATAACGGTGGGGCCTTCGTGACCGAACGGCCCATGTACTTCAATGCGGCTGGTGAGCAAGGGGGAACCGATACCATCGGCTACATTGGCGGCTAAGCTCCATACACTTTCAGAAACGCCGCTCTCGCAGTTCGTGCCGGGCACTCATCTGAAAGGATTTGGTTCCCTGCATGGTTTCGTGATATAGTATGGTTATACCCCAATCCGGGGAGCATGCGGCGGGTTTTTGCCCGTCGCATCATCATTCTATAGATGTGAGTGTTTGATGGGTCAAATAATACTACCCACGAGTATCAAAATGCTCGTGATTGATATAGATGGAACGCTGCTTGATCCCGAGGGCAGCATTTCCGCTCCAACATTGGCAGCGGTGCAGGCCGCACAACAAGCCGGGATCGTTGTCACTCTGGCGACGGCACGTCGCTATGGTAATACACGGAAGATCGCTGATGAGCTGGGATTGGCTATCCCACTCATCCTGTATGATGGGGCCATGATTGTGCAACATCCCCAGCAGGCGATCCTCCACACACAGACATTACGCGCCGGCATTGCGCAACAGGCTGTAGAGCTGTTGGTACGCCACCATGTCCAGCCGGTGGTACATCCCAATACAGGATTGCACGAGGAAATTTGGACGGGGCCAGCGCATTTTGACAACTTGTGGATAGAAGCCTACTTCACGGCCTACCCCGAACTTATGCGCCGTATGCCCTATGAAGCATTGTGCACGGGACATCCCGATCCATTGCGCGTGGTAGCCTTCGCCTCGGAGGAAACTATCTATGAATTGAGCCAGGAGATCGCGACGCTAGATTGCTCCTGGACAAGCATCAAACGTGGCAGTTACGGGACTGCGGAACTGGTGGTCATGGACGCCACATGTTCAAAGGCGAGCGGTGTAGCAGCATTGGCGCATCATATGGACATTCCTCTAGAGCAGGTAATGGCTATTGGCGATAACAACAACGATATAGCCATGCTGCGCTCTGTTGGTTGGGGCGTGGCTATGGGGCAGGCTCCCGAAGCTGTCAAAGCGGCGGCAAAGGCTATCACCGCCAGTAACAGTAAGGACGGAGCAGCGCTGGCAATTGAGCTTTACGCGCTGGGCGAGGGAGCCTGGGAAGATGCGCCAAGCGCCGCCTCAAATTCTCTCAAACGCTTCACCTGCTTGTGATTTGGCGCGGCCTGCCAGCGTTTCTCCTGGACGAGTTGTAAAGCATCCTGGGCATGCATACCGCCATACACCAGCACAGCGCAGCCGAGCAGGACACTGCGCCCGACTCCATGCTCACAGTGAATAAGCACGCGTCCATCCTGCTCCATACGCTGGTTTACCCACTGCGCACCCTCCATTAATTGTTCAACGCTCATAGCATGGGTATCGCGTGTAGGCAGGTACAATAGCTCGATGTGTTCTTTAGCTAATGCCTGTTCGTCATCGCGATATTCTGAACGGGTATCGACTACATGCGTGATACCAGCCCGCGCTACCGCCGCTATATCCTCAGGTCGAATACGCCCGCCAACAGCGAGGTGTTTCGTCACCCAGCTCATATTGAGCCGGTCAGGCAAGGGAATATGCAGCGCACGGGCTATGCGCTCCGACTTTGATTCCTCGGGAAACAGCCGTACAGCCATGCGAGTCCATCGACGATAGGCAACGCGAACGATACCGGTAAAAAACCAGCGCGCGCCTGAAAAACGCACCTGGGGAATTTCTCGTTCCTCGGGCAAATCTTGAGGAGTATCAACGGGAGGCGGCGTAATGGTTGGATCAGACGACATATCTATGTTCCTTATTAACCTTGAAATTCATTCCCCCAACGCTGCTGCGACTCAGGAGGAATGATGGGAATTACTGGTGACAACCAGCGGTGGAAGTGCTGCATCAACATCTTGCCGGTTCTTTTGCTGTTCATCGCGACGCATCACACGTTGTAAAGCAGCAATGGCGCATTCTATCATACTATCATCCGGTTCGCGTGTGGTTAATCCCTGCAAGGCTAAGCCTGGCGCGAGCAGCCAGCGCACTATACGATAACGGTAATTCGCGGCTCCCAGGCGCATCAGTTCATAGGCGATACCCGCGACTACAGGCACCAGCACGACGCGCGACACGACTTTGAGCAGCAATGGGGGCGAACCAACCAGGGCGAACACCACAATGGAAACCACAACAACCAGCAGCAAAAACCCTGTGCCGCAGCGAGTATGCACGCGCGAGGCCTGGCGTACATGTGGAATATCCACTGGCTCTCCATGTTCCATTGCATTAATGGCTTTATGCTCGGCCCCGTGATAGCCAAATACGCGCTGGATATCGGGTATACGCCCGATCAGGTAGAGATAGCCAATCAGCAGCGCCAGGCGGATCACGCCCTCTATCGTCAGGTTCAGCCAGCCCTCGCCGATCTGATTGTGCAGCAAGCCCGTAATGAGCAATGGCCCCAGAAAGAAAACTGCTATCGCCAGCCCTAACGAAATCAGTAGCGTGAGCGCCAGCGCCAGTCCGCCGATTTGTGACGGCGTTTCAGGCTGTTCAAGCAGACCCTCCTCGGTGTGTGTGGCCGCATCAGTATATACCTGCGCTGCACCGGTCACGCCAGCTTGAGATGCAGGTGCATCGGGATCGATAGCGCCCGTAGCTATATTAGTGGAGAGGGTCATCAGACGGGTTCCCAGCACCAGCATCTCCCATAGTAACAACATGCCGCGCAGGAACGGTAAACGAAACAGTCTATTCTGATAAAGGCGAGGATTCAGCGCTTCTTCATAGATATAAATGCGATCGTCGGGTTGCCGTACAGCCATAGCAGCCGATGTCCGCCCCCGCATCATCACCCCCTCCATAACTGCTTGACCGCCATAATAAAATTTTGCCATGACCTCTAACCTTACTATTCCCTTCGCCCGCGAATGGATCGCCGTAATAATCTTAAACGAACCAATCTACGTTTGATGGTTCCCATTGGAACTTTGGAGCGCAAACGCGACAGCCTGGGGCGCAAAATGCGCGCTGGCATCGCAGGTTGCAAACGCCTGATCCTCGTTCTATGCTGTATATGGCCTTGCGATGCGCTCTGCCAGACACCCGGAGCATCATCCGAGGGGAGGAAACTCAAGATACAGTTCCCAATATCAAACGATGCATAAGGGCGAGCGATGCGCCTGGCATTTTTCAACTGCTCTTGCAGCACTTGCGATCCAGGTTTCACCAGTCGCCGCAGCATGTTAATCATTTCCAACGAATCATATGCCAGCGCGCCTGCGTTATTTTCCGTGATAAATGTCACGTTACCTTCTTCCTGGCCGGGAACAAAGGCGCTGAGAATAACCGGCAGGTCGCAGGCCAGGGCTTCGCAAATGGTGCCTGGTCCAGCCTTGGTAATGATGACATCCGAGGCGTGCATTATCTCTGGCATATTATGTACAAAGCCAAATATCTTCGCGGGAACCCGCAAACTTGCTCTCACGCGCTGCAGATGCATATATAGGCGTTTATTACGACCCGTGACAATCAATAGTTGCACGGGCAGACGCGCCTGCGAAATCGCCTGCACAGCGGAACGTATTCCACCCGCGCCGTCACCTCCACCTACTAATAATACGACCGGCAGGCCCGGTTCCAGACCCAGTTTGCGCTGTAATTCCTGCTTGCTTTCAATTGGCAGCGTAAACTTGGGATCGATTGGCATACCCAGCATGTGCACGCGTTTTTGATCCAGGCCGCGCTCTAAATACAGTTCTTTGGCGCGCTCAGTTGGCACAATGTAGGCATCCGCGCCAGGAGCGAACCAGGAATAATGGAGACTGACCAGATCGGTTACGACTGTAATGAATGGAATGTGGAAATCCAGGTCTTGCAAAACACGCAGGGTGACATGATTGAGCAAGGGATGAATAGAGACGATTACATCAGGCTGCACACTGTTAATTAAACGCAACAATCCCTTATGAATGAGAGGAGTAGCCATGAGCCGTCCTACCGAGATGCTCTGAGCCTGGTTACTCAAATGAAATACCTGCCCGTAAAGTCTGGGGTTATAGCGGATTGTAGGCCCATACAGTTTCATAGCCTCTCGTAAAGGGAAGCGACTATACTCCTCAAAGGCATCCACAATTTCAACGCGGTAGGTCGGCGGATGCGGCGTAGCTGGCGCATCGAACGGAGCGGACGCATCAGGCGTTGCAGCCTTCTCAGCATTGTTTTGCTGGCAAGCAAGCCATGCCTCCTGTTCGTGCTGGGCAATCAGTGTTATAGCATTGCGTATGGCGTTGGCTGCACTGCGATGTCCCGCTCCAGTATCAGCAATAAGAAACAGTAAAGTTCTTTCCTGGCCTTTCAACGGGTCATTCCCCTTATAAAGTAAGCACCTACAGCTTCAAAAGCAGGAACAGGGGATAAGGGAAATCTCCCTTATCCCCGTTATATATACCCGAACTGGCTTACTCTTCTGGCAGGTTGAAACGCTTGCGGAAACGCTCTACTCGGCCAGCTGAGTCCAGGATACGCTGCTGCCCCGTAAAGAACGGGTGGCACTTTGAGCAGACGTCAACCTTCAAAACCGGCTTAATACTGACGGTCTTAAAGCTATTTCCACAGGCACAAGTGACTGTGGCCTCAACATAATTTGGATGTATTCCCTTTTTCATGATCTCTCCCAGGCTCCTTTATATTCACTGCTGTACATGCCAGCAGTGGTGCAAGGTATTAATTCAACAGTTATGGCTGTGAGCATGATTGTACACGGATGACACATGGCCGTCAAGAGGACAGGAGTTCAGGGGTCTTCCCACTCCTCCCATTCACCATCACCAACGCATTGACTGTATTCTATCATATAAGAACAAATTTGGGGAGGCGTTTATGCCGCATGCCGGCATTCACAACGAAAACAGAGGAGAGAGGTTCGCCTCTCTCCTCTGAGTGTATGAGCTTATGCTCGTTGTTTCCCGCTATCAATCTTCCAGGTGCCATTCTCCATGATTAACGTATAGTCAATGATACTTGTGGCCCCGTCCGCAAAGGTATAGCTAATCGTACCTGTGCCTGCTGTATCATTGACATTGCTCACCGTGCAGGCGGTCACCATATTGGAGGTAAGAGAGGCCGCAAACTGGGCTTCCGTCCCCAGGCTTTGCTCCCTGGCAGAAAGCTGGTTATAGGCCGTCTGGTAATCTCCAGTCTTCAACGAATTGCAGAATGTATTAAGGGTCAGGGTCGGGGTAGAACGTACCTGCTCGGACTTAATCTTCCAGGTGCCATTCTCATTGACCAGTGTATAGTCAGCAACCAGTGAGACCCCGTTAGCCAGGCTATAGTTAATCGTGCCGGTGCCTGCCGCATCGTTGACATTGCTCACTGTGCAATTGTTCACCTTATTGTTGCTGAAATTGGCCGCAAACTGGGCTTCAGTTTCCTGGCTTTGGGCAGTGCTGGAGAGCTCTTTGTAGGCGCTCTGGTAATCTCCGGCCTTGAGCTCGCCACAGTAGTTGCTAAGGGTGAGGGTTGGAGAAGAGTGTGGCTGCGTTCGAAAAATCTTCGAGCTGCCATTCTCATCGCCTAGCGAATAGTCAACGACCAGTGCATTCCCTTGAGCAAAGGTATAGTTAATCGTACCTGTGCCTGCCCCATCGTTGACAGTTGTCACCGTGCAGTTGGTTATCTTGCCCAGGCCCCCGTTGGAAGCGTATCCAGCAGCAAACACCCCCTCAGAACCAACCTTGCTTTGCAAACCACTGGAAAGCTGATTATAAGCCGTCTGGTAATCTGCACCTTTGAGCGCAGTGCAGAAAGCATTCAGGGTCTTGGTCGGTGTCGAGCGATTCACATAGCCGATGACCCCAAAGATGATCAGCGCGATCACCACCACCCCAAGGACAGCACCCAGGATAGTCCAGAGCCGACGACGATTCGGTCGCTGTGTCGGGGGAGCAGCAGGTGCAGGTGCACCAGGATAGGAAGCAGCCTGGGCATAGCCGGATGGCCCGTAACCAGGTGCAACAGGTGGGGGCGACTGATACGCTCCAGGTTGGGCGCCCTCACCGTAACCGGCAACGGGAGTACCGTAGTAAGGAGAACTCGGCGGATAGCTGGCTTGCTCGTATCCAGCAGGAGGTGGGGGCGGGGGCTGATACGCTCCTGGTTGTTGAGCATCTGCACCGTAACCGGTGTTAGGAGGAAAAGGAGCCGCAACCGTAGGAGTATAGGAGGGGCCACTCCCCTGCCTGGAACCAGCAAAGACAGTTGGTTCAGTTCCAGCAGAGCCAGGCACCTCATAAGTGATTCGTGTGTCTCCGATGACTATGGTATCCCCTGTACGCAGCATGCTCGGCACATTGCTCGCGAGCCGCTGATCATTGACAAAGGTACCGTTGGTACTTCCCAGGTCAACAATGGCATAATCCTGTCCCTGCGGGCGAATTTCAGCATGATGCGATGACACTTTAGGTTCAGCCAGCACCAACTGATTGCCGGGCGTGCGACCGATGGTCAATGGAGTTGGTCCCAGGTCAACTTGCCCAAATGGCCCTTTGAGTACTGCACTCATTATCGTTTCCCTTCCTTTAGTTAGGCTCAACATATTATGTTGGTGACCAGGAAGCAATCAGAACTTCCTGCTTACTTGCTAGATCCAATCATTCTTTAAAACGATGGGGGTCTAAATTTTTCTGCCTGGGATTTTTTCGTTGGAGTATACTGACTTTCATGAATGCTTCAGGAGCAGATTTGATTTGAATCTAGGAAGCTACGCGGGAAAACTATTTCTTCTCTGATATGCATTGCAGTCTACATGAGGTATTTCTTTTTGTCAAGAAAATTGGAACATTCCCGTTTTTTACTTTAAATCATCTTTCATCGCTTGCGCATGCAGTTTTTAGAGGCATACCAGGTGCTTGTACTTGCTGAACCGGAAAGCGCAGTTAGCCAACCCCTAAAAGAGGCTTTTTTAGCATTACGCCAAGCTGCTGAAAGCGGTGAATAACTACTTGGAAGACAACGCCTCCACCCACTCCTGCGCATACCCCGTCACCGACCAGTGCGAACTACTGCCAATATTACCGGCAATAGTCGTCTCGTAGCCCAGCATAATCACATAATCCTTATCCTTGTAGCGAATTGAGAACGACTCACATTCCAGTTTGCCCACATAGAAAGAATCTCTCTGCTTCACAGAGGTCAGTTTTCGTAGAGGAGCGTAAAAGAAGACACGCTTCTCGCCACGATTTTCGGCGCATAACACCTCATGTTCAAACAGGTAGAGCCTTCCCCTTGCCACCGTCTCACCTTTGTTATTGAGCAGGGTCATCAGCGTGAAATGTTTGGGCCGACGCACCTCCATGTGTTCAGCTATCGCTGCTTCAGCTTGCTCACGCTGTCCTGGATAGAGTCCCTCCAGGTGCAGGCGCACATAACATGTGTCACCAAAGACATGCCCCAACCCTTCTTTCCCCTTACTGATACGCAGATAGTCTTCTCCCTCGTTCACCGCGAAACGCGCATCCGACCATGCCATCTCCTGCGCTTTCTCCCCCGGAAACTGCACACGCACGCGATCAGCATCAATCCATATGCCGGAACGCCTGTATTCGTTCGACAGGATAAGCATGAGCAAAAGCACAGCAAGGGCGACAAACCCCAGGATATACGCGAGTATCCCTAATCCTTCCAGGCTTGTCGGCAGCGCACGGAGGGTGGAAAGGAGTATGACCAAGACCGCTATTGCCAATAGCAGGGCAGAAACAACCATGAAGCGCGTAATTCGACGAGTATGGAGCGCAAAAGGATAGCGCATTGTAGCTACCGGTGTAGACATATCTTATCCTCGGATGGGTGTGTGATACACTAAACAGTATATTCGTATATGCGGTGCAGTGTAACATATTGAGGGTCTTTTTCATATCATGATTGAACGATATTCCCGGCCAGAAATGGCAGCCATCTGGTCCCCAACACATAAAAGTGATACCTGGCTCAAAGTCGAACTGCTGGTCTGCGAGGCCTGGGCGCGTG
>VBHV01000135.1 GCA_005881995.1 Chloroflexota bacterium
GCGGTGGCCTATGCCAGGGCCTTCGGTGTTGACCGCGCCCCTTTGCCCATGACCGATATTCCACTCACGCAGTGTATGCTCGCCGTTGGCGTGAACATCGCGGAGTGTTTTCCCATTGTTATGCAATGGATCTGGCGTGCTCGTGACAAAGGAGCGTGCTTGATCGTCATCGATCCACGAGAGACGCCCCTCGCGCGTACCGCCGATCTCTGGCTACCTGTACGCCCAGGAACGGATGAGGCCGTGATAAACGCATTGCTGCGCCAGGTCATCGTTGATGGACTGGTGGACGAGGCGTATTTGCGGGAACGCACAACGGGGTGGGACAAGGTGCGCGAAGCCGTCGAAGCATTTACGCCTGAGGTCGCTGAACGGCTCTCTGGTGTGCCAGCCGAGCGCATTGTGGCTGCTGCGCGTCTCTATGGCGAGGCAGCTACCTCACTCATCATGCATGGCAAGGGAATTGAACACAGCTCGCATGGTGTGGATACCTGCCTGGCCTGTGTTAATCTTGCGCTGGCTCGCGGCCAGGTCGGCAAGCCGGGCGGGGGCACCATGATGATTACAGGGCAGGGCAACGGCCAGGGTGGGCGCGAGGTTGGACAGAAAGCCAATCAGCTTCCCGGCTACCGCCACATCGATGTGCCGGAGGATCGCGAGTACATCGCCAAAGTCTGGGGTGTTCCCGCCGATGAGTTGCCCTGGGAGGGCGCCGCCGCGCCTGAGATGATCCACCTGATGGCTGATGGCGAGATTCGGAGCTGCCTGATCGCCTGTTCAAATCTGATGGTTTCGCTGCCGGAGAACCAGGTAGTGAAACGTGCGCTGCAACGCCTGGACCCGCTCATCGTGGTCGATTTCTTCCTCTCCGAAACCGCAGAACTCGCAGATGTCGTTCTCCCCGGCACCGTCTGGTGCGAAGACGAGGGAACCACTACCAACCTGGAAGGCCGGGTCATCAAGATCAACCGGGCAGCCGACCCTCCTGGCGAGGCCCGGCCCGATTGGGAGATTATCTGTGAGCTTGCAAAACGTCTCGGACGAGGGGAATTCTTTGCCTACCAGTCGGTGCTAGACATCTGGAATGAATATCGTCTTGCTTCCAAAGGCGGCGTGTCCGATTATTACGGCATTACCTGGGAGAAGATCGATGAACAGGGAGGCGTCTTCTGGCCCTGCCCATCCGAGGATCATCCAGGCACGCCCCGGCTGTTTACCGAGCGCTTTGGTCATCCCGATGGCAGGGCAAAGATGTTCCCGATACCGTACCGGCCGCCTGCCGAGGAGCCTGGCGAGGGCTACCCATTTCGCCTGACAACCGGGCGCGTCGTCTACCATTACTTGACCGGTAACCAGACGCGCAGTCTCGGCTTTCTCAACTCGCAAGCGCCGGAACCCTGGGTCGAGATCCACCCGCAGGCTGCTGCCCGACTGGGGATCGTCACCGATGAGATAGTGCGTGTACGTACGCCGCGCAATTCGATGGAACTCAAGGCGCTGGTTGTGCCGACCATTCGACCGGATACGCTCTTCATTCCTTATCACTATGGTCATGAACACGCGGTCAACCAGCTCACCAATCCGGCGGTCGAGCCGAACGTGAAAATTCCAGAGTACAAGGCCTGCGCCGCGACTGTGGAGAAGCTGGCCGCACCAGTGCAGCCTGCCGGATTGAATGGAGTTGTAACGAACTTCACCCCGGAAAATGCGCCAAAGATGTTTCCGTATACAGTGGGAGAGACGAAGGCCCTTTCAGAAAAGGATGCGAAAGCTTTCTAAACAGGAGAGACGCAATGGCTATCAAGACCTTATTTGTTGATCCCGCGCGTTGCATTGGCTGCCGGGCCTGCGAGGCGGCCTGCCGTGAATGTGATTCGCACAAAGGCGAGAGTATGGTCATGGTTGACTTCGTGAACCGGGGCATAAGCGTGGCCACGCAGCCGACCGTGTGCATGCACTGCCAGGACCCGGTTGCTCCCTGCGCCCAGGTTTGTCCAGTCATGGCTATTCTGATAACGCCTGAAGGCGTTGTGCAGCAGGCCGATCCCTCGCGCTGCATCGGATGTCGCAACTGCGTCTATGCCTGTCCCTTTGGTGTACCCAAGTTTGACGTTCAGGCGCGCTTAATGAAGAAGTGTAATCTCTGCTATGATCGAACCAGCCAGGACCTCAAGCCGTGGTGTGCGCAGGCCTGTCCAACACAGGCACTCTGGTATGGTGACTACGAGGAATTCATGAACCAGCGTGAGGGGCATCCCGTGAATGTGACCAGCTTTGGTGAACAGAATGTGCGCACAAGAGTCTACCATGTATTGCCGGAAGAGACACCACGATTGGATATCGCGGCGCTATTGTCGGAAGCCCGGGCGCAGACTGGACAGGCAGGCCAGGCGCGAGAGGAGGCATGGGTGTTATGAAGTCAGAAAATGGTATGTCCCGAAAGGGAAGAGGCATTCTTGGGCGTAGACCTCGTACTCGCTGGCAGGCCGAATTTCCTTATCATTGGGATGCGGATGAGCAGGTTTCACGGCGTGAATTGCTTCGCTTCGCGGTCATGGCCTCCGGTACGCTCTTTGCCGCCACCGCCGGAATAGTCATCCTGAGCTACCTCAATCCGCTGCGAACGGTTCGACGGCAAGCTATAGCCAGCACAAGCGAAGTACCTCGAAATGGGGCACATTATTTTCAGTATCCCACAGCCGAGGACGAGGCCGTCCTTTTGCACCTCCCCGAAGGTCGCTTCGTAGCCTACAGCAGCAAGTGCACGCATCTTTCCTGCGCCGTCTATTATGATTCGCAGCGCCAACTGCTTGTCTGCCCATGTCACGAAGGTGTATTCGATCCACGCACAGGCGCGCCGCTTGCAGGCCCACCACAGAGATCACTACCGATCATAACGCTTAGCCAGGAGGGAACGATGGTATTTGCAGAGCAGGAGATGCCACAATGAATAACACACGTTCCATTCTGAGCGAAACAACTGGCGATGTTGAACGCTCCCCATCGCCTGGTCAGATCGCTACTGTGCTTACGGGACTCGCCATAGGTATCCTGTTGATGGGCATCCAACTCTGGCTGCTGACTATTGCCCTGGACCTTTACCTGGGAGGACAGGATACCTATATCTGGCTCCTGGCGGTTATATCCGGCCTGGTCTTTCTGGGTGGCTTGCTGGTGCTGCGTGTGCTGACCCGCCGCCCACGTTCTCAAACGAGGCCGAGGCGCTAGGAATGATGCCGAAGCATAAGGCAGAAGAGGGAACACGTGGAACCAGATAAGCATTCACCCAGCCCACAGGTACAACAGGAGATGGGTAGCAATAGTTCAAATATGTCACCAAGAAAGCCCTTGAGCCGTATTGACCGCGAGCATCCCATCGGCGGCGAGATGTCTGATGTTCTGCGGGGCATTCTCCAGCGTGTCCGCCTTCCCTGGCTGTTGCAACACTATGCGAAAGTCCCCGTACTTGCGCTCTTTAGTTTTATCAATGGCTGTATCAGCATCGGGCTGATGGCAGCACTGGCCGTCCTCACCAACTCCCCATTCATCTTCCCCTCGCTTGGCCCAACCGCCTTTCTCTTTTTCTATACGCCGACTGCGCCAAGTGCGTCCCCGCGCAATACCATCATTGGTCATGCGGTTGGCGCGCTTGCCGGTTATCTCAGCCTGGTAGTTACCGGTCTGACCATGGCAGGGCCAGCGCTTTCTGTCGGGGTTACGTGGCCTCGTGTTATCGCCGCTGCCCTCTCGCTGGGGCTGACAGCGGGGGTCATGGTTCTGCTCAAGTCGCCACACCCACCTGCTGGCGCTACCACATTGATTGTCTCGCTTGGTATTTTACGCCAACCCTGGCAGCTTGTCCTGCTCATGGGAGCAGTGGTACTCCTTACCCTGCAGGCTCTCGCTATCAATCGTCTCGCCGGTATTCCGTATCCGCTGTGGAATCCTATTCGTGAGCCTGCCGTTGGTGATGTTGTTGAGAAAAAGCCTGTTAAGCCGTAAAGGGTAACTCTAAACCTTCAACTGCTTGCTCAGCGCATCCATCAGTACGCCAGCGCCGAAACGTAACACATCGGTTGCAGGCAACCCTGTCTCATCCTCAGCCTGCTTGATGGCGTCTTTTGCCTCTTGCTCACTCAGGCCAAAGGTCACTAAGGCCAGGCCAGCAACTTTGCAGGGGCGTTCCGGGCGCACCCAGCTTACGGTATCCTCGTTAAACTCGATCATGCGCTTCAGCGAGGGTAGGGGACAATAGGTGTAGCCTTCAATAGCAGTAGCTCCGGCGAGGTGGCAGAAAATCATGGCATCGGGCATGGAGCCATGAATGAGGCCCAGAGTGACAGGCGAATAGCCGGGATGGTTGAGCGCGCCCTGGCCCTCGACGAAGACCCAGTCGTGTTCATTGGTGAAATCGAGAACCATCTGTTCGACCATACCCGCCACAAAGTCGCTGATGATGCGGTCAACCGGCAAACCGGTGCCTGAGATCATGATACCCGTTTGTCCTGTCGCGACAAAGGCGCTGTTCAACCCGCGTCTGCGCGCTTCAATATCTAACTCCAGGGCTGCCGTCATTTTGCCAGCGGCGCAGTCCGAGCCAACCAGGAGAACGGTATGGCTTCCAGGACGATGAGGAAGAAATTGCGCGACGCAATTAGTATCGGGTGGGCGGCGCACGTCCCAGATGGTCACACCGCGCTTCGCAGCTGCGCTACGTAATTCCTCATCATCAGCGAGAAAAAAGTGTAGTCCGCTGACGAGGTCCAGGCCTGCATCGATAGCAGTGAGCAGTTGCCAGCGCCACGCGGCAGGTAATGCGCCGCCCATGGGAGCGATACCAATCAAGAGCGTATCCGGCGAGTAGGTCAAAGCTTCTTTGATATCGCGTACAACGGGGATGCCATGTCCAAATGGTGCCCCGCCGAGCGCCTGCGGAACATCCATACCCGCTTTGGTGCTGTCGATAACGGCGACCACCGTATCTTTTCCGTAGCGAATGACACCTGTTGCTGTCTTGCCGTAGTGCCACTCAAAAGCGCCTTCTGCCAGTATTGCTATACGTCGCATTCAAATACTCCCTTGTAATAATACCGTAGTCTATCTGATGATGTGTTCTATTATACAATGTGGCCGGAAAGAAAACTCTAGACTCTTACCTCTATCCATGCTATGATAATCACCAATATCGGACCAAGATTAGAAGAAGGGGGCGGGAACGCTTATGCACTTCAACTTAATAAGCTGGCTCTTCACAGACCCTTGTACGGCAACAAGCTGTGTGGCAGCCACTACGGGAGCTACGGCTACCCCCGGTGTAGCACCGGAAACATTTCATTACTACCTGGTCTGGCTGATCTTTTGTGGCCTGGGAGTACTGATTCCTTTCTATTATTCGGTAGAAGGCCGCAAGCGCTTTGTGAAAAATAAGCCGGTCATCAAGTATATGCTTGATCGTTATCTTGGATGGTTTGCGATCATCTGCATCCTGGGCTTCCCACTGATCTTTGCGCGCGCCTACCTGTACGAATACTTCTTCGCCTGGCGTGTATGGCGCTATCTCTGGCTGGCCGGTTTGCTGGCATGGGCTATAGTATGGATTATCTATCTCGTGCGCAAGTATCCGCAGGAACGCGATAACTACGTCGCCTACCAGAATCGCCAGCAGTACATCCCAAAGGGCAATAAACGCAAGACGAAAACGGCTTCGACCAGGTAAGAGAGTTGGCCCACTTATGAACCCTCCTACCGGTATCATCCTCGCCGGTGGGCGCAGTCGGCGCATGGGCAAAAACAAAGCGCTGCTGCCGCTCCCCGGCAATCACTCCCAGACTTTCATCGAGTACCTGGTCGCAGCAATCGCTCCATATTGTGCCGAGGTACTGGTTGTCGCTCGTGACGAGGCACAATTTGCGAATTACACCTTTCTGGCTCCTGCGCGGGTCGTGTTTGACGACATCCCAGATTACGGGCCGTTGATGGGTATAAAGAGCGGCCTGCGCGTAACGCGCACATCCTCAGCGCTGGTGACGGCGGTGGACATGCCGTGTGTACGGCCAGCCTTGCTGGCATTCTTGCTGTATCACTACCAGGAAAACACGCTGCTGATTCCCCTGGTACATGCTGTCCCGCAAGTCCTGCTGGCGATCTATCCCCGCTCGATCTTACCGTTGATTGAGACCTGTATACAGCAAGGTCGGCGCGATCCACGCTGTTTGTTAGATATAGCTCCCGTCCAATACATAGAAGAGGCGCAGCTGCGGGAGGTTGATCCTGAGTTACGCTCATTTATTGGGGTGAATACACCGGAAGAGTTGCAGGCACTTTTGTAATTATTGCATCTTTGACCAGCGCCGCTGTGCCATTGCGCGCAATGTCTCTTCAAAGCCGCGCATCGTCAGCCAGTTGCGCGTTTCGCCTGTCACCACAATATCCACCTGTTGTAGCGCTGTAATTGTCGCTGCTCCACTCAGTTGCATGGCTACTTTCAGTTCCGCGATCACCCTTTCCAGTAACTCGCATACCGCCTCATAGCTCTGGCTAGCGGCTTTGAGAAATGGGAAACCCATGCCGACGAGCGTTGCTCCCAATGCCAGGGCGCGCGCCATGTCCAATCCGTTGCGCACTCCCCCGGTGGAGATCAGGGGAAGTTGAGCGGTACTTGCCTCAACTACCGCGATAGGCGTAGCGATGCCCCAGTCGCGATAGAGCAGACCAATGTTGCGCGTGCGCTCATCACCGCGCGCCTCTGAACGGGCCGCTTCCATCGCTGACATACTGCTCCCACCCGCTCCTCCAACATCGATGGCTGCGACACCGCAGGAGCGCAGCAGGAGCGCCTGTTCGCGGCAGACACCCGCCCCTGTTTCCTTAGCGATGACCGGTAGTGAAAGGCGAGCGGTGAGGGCTTTCAGAGCAGCTGCCTCTCCGACGGCGCGGCGATCCCCCTCAGGCTGCGCAGCCTCTTGCAGGCTGTTCATATGCACGGCGAGAGCGTCGGCACCGATCATATCAATGGCGCGCTGCACCTGTTCGAGGGTAAATGGCTCATGGCGGGCCTGCTTAATCAGTTGAGGCGCGCCAATATTGGCTATTAAAAACGTGTTGGGGGCCTGTTGCCGTGTGACTGCATAGCTATTACTCACATCGGGGTTGACGATAGCGGCTCGCTGACTACCAACACCGAGCGCCAGGCCATAGCGCTCGGCGGCGCGTGCCAGGTTCGCATTGATGAAGGTCACATCCGGGTGACCGCCGGTCAAGGAAGAGATGAAGATGGGGTAGCGCAGTTTCCGACCCAGGAACGTAACGGACGTGTCGATTTCATCCAGGTCCACCTCCGGCAATGCCTGGTGAACAAATTGGATATCATTCCAGTTGGCGCGCTGCGCTACAGAAACATCCTGCCCCAAAGCTACGCTGACATGTTCAATTTTGCGCTGTTTCACTTCTTCGTTCATAAATCTCTCCAGGGCGACCGCAAGGGTCAAGAGTCCTGCACCTCCACATTGGCTCCACTCCCGCCCTTACTATGACTACGGGAGATCCTTCTCAGCGGAAGATAGCGTTGTGCTATCAAATAGACGAACGGCACCCCGAAAATGCCTAAGGGCACGTAAATGCCTGCTGGCGTTGTATCCAGGCGCAGAAATGGATAGTACAACAGCGCTGTGCAAGAGAGGAGCAATACAGCTATAGTAAGCGCATCAAAGCGACGAAGCGCCACAATCCACACCACCCATATAATATACCAGGGCCAGAACAGCGTCGAAGCCAATGCGACAAATCCTATTATGACGATAGTCCAACATGTGAATAGAACATTGTATGGTTCTCCCCGACCTCCCCGGGGCGATCGCACTCTCCCCAGCGCCTGAAAGTACAGGAGCGCGAAGATGAAAAGTGTCGAAGCAAGTATAGTTGTATCGGCAGCGGAAAGAGGCTGTAACAGCGATGATGGAAGGTTTATGCCTCCAGTCAATTGGCTATAAAGCGCGCGCAGAGGCATGACCAGAAGTGCTAATAGCGAGTACATAAAATTTTGCAGGTCAATAGAAGATGTGATAGCCAGGAAGGTTGCTCCTCCTTGCCAGACAGGGGCGTAGGCAATACACACAATAGCCAGTACAAA
>VBHV01000359.1 GCA_005881995.1 Chloroflexota bacterium
ATTGTCGAACATCTGGCGACACTCCAGGGCAACTCAGGCTTCGCTCGAAGTCGAATACCTGCCTGGGAGATTGCAATTATCTATTCACGATAATGGCCGGGGTTTTGCCCTCCAGAGCAATTCTGCTACCGTTTATAACCCACGAGGTGGCCTTGGTCTCATCGGCATGCGTGAACGCGCCGCTCTCATCGGGGCTACCCTGACCATTAGCTCGTCCTCCGGCAATGGATGTCACGTTGCACTGTCCCTACCGCTTGCCTCTTCGCCTCCCTCCCAGGAATCACCGGTCCCATGAAATTTAGGTAGAAGTGCTGATGCGTTTTTCGCTCGCATGCTGCATAGTATCGTGGGCAGAGCGTTAACCAGCTCGGGTCAAAAGGGTTACCAGCGAGGGTGATAAGTCGGTGCATCCATGGAACGGAACCGGAACCCTACCATGGGTCTCATGCGCCGAACTGGAAAAGTATTATCCTCCATTGCTGAGAGTGAGGCAGCTTTGTCTCTCCTGCATTCTTCTCTCTCAGATTTCGGTTCAGTGTTCAACTCCATTTATGGTTTGACGTCCTGCCCCCACCATATCAGAGATATCACTCATGCTTCTGGTTTTCCAGCGATGCCTGCCAGTCGCGCCGCAGCTTCTGCGCCTGGCTGAAGACCTCCCCAAGGCTGCTATCGTGGGCGGCGATGCGTTCGCGCAGCGCGTTGAGCGCCGTAATATAGTCTTCCAACCAGCGCGTAATTGCTTCGCTATTGGTGAGACAGATATCGCGGTACATTTCGGGACTTCCGGCAGCCAGGCGCGTCATATCGCGGAAACCGTTACCCGCGAGCTGCGCAGTATCGTCCCAGGCCTCGCTCCCCGCGACGCTCTGCATCAGCACGGACGAGGCGATAAAGGGGAGATGGCTCACGCCCGCCACCATGCCATCGTGTTCCTGAGGCTCCAGGAACCGCGTGCGCGCGCCAAGCGCATCGATGAGTGTGGACACCTTTTCCAGGGCGGCGGGAGCTGTACGCCGCGTGGGAGTGAGACAGTACACGCACTGCCTGAAGAGTTGAGCATCAGCCGCCTCCACGCCGCTCGCCTCTTTTCCGGCGATTGGATGCCCGCCGACGAAAGCAATGGCGGGAGGAAGATATTCTTCGGCCCAGCTGATGACCTGGACTTTGGTGCTGGCGACATCCGTTACCACCGCTCCAGGCGCAGCCAGCGTCGCCAGTTGGTGCAGCAGTGAGCGCATGGCGCCGACGGGCGTTGCCAGTATGATCAATTCGGCGCCGCGCACCGCATCCGCGAGCGAGGAACACGATTGATCAATCGCCCCGGCTTTGCGTGCGCGATCACTCACGCCTTTCTCACCGTCATAGCCCGCCACCTGCTGCGCTGCCTTCGCCTGGCGTAGGGCAAGCCCCATCGACCCACCGATCAATCCGGTGCCAACAATGGCGACACGCTTAAACATACATACCCTCCCCTGGATAGCATTAGAAATAGACGAGTTCTTCGAGCCACTCTGCACCGCCTGCTCCCAATGTAGCTGCCAGCATGTTTGCCACATCATCGCTTAATAGAACGACGCCCGCCTTGCGATACAGCTCAAGGAACCGTGGGAGTATATCGGCATCATAGCTCGCCAGCAGATCAGCGGCAAATTGTTCGAGCAGCAGTGTATATTCCAGGTAGTCCTGCGGGGTCGTGTCCTCGTACCAGTCAAAGCCGCGCACCGTGACAGGCGTTTTACCATCAGGCTCCGGCTCAAATAGCTCCGCGTACTGATCGTGCAGGTCCGTCATGGCGATACCCTGCGTATGATAGAGTTGCTGGAATAGCCAGAGCGCGGCAAACTGCAATTGCCATTCGTCCGCCCATAAAGGGCTTTCGAGCGGCCACGGGCGGGCATCCTGCTCGAGGAATGCGTGAGCCAGTTCGTGAAACACCAGGAAAGCCAGCTTCTCCGGCGAATAACTTCCAATAATGGGGTCGATGTGTGTAGGAACGACCAGCGACGACGGCTCGGTCGCATCCGTCCAGTAGGGCAGCAGGCTATTGGGTTCTTCCGCTTCCCCCTCCTCCGCTTCATCCTGGGGAGTGGCGTCCCAATCGGGTGGCGCAACCAGCAAGATTTCCATCTCAGGTATAGGCGCATCGAGCAGTTGCGCTAGCAGCTTGCTGGCTCTATCAACCGACTGAAATAACCAACGAGCCAGAGTATCCTGACCCGTTGGATAATAGACCGTCAATGGCTCTGCCAGCGTTTCGTATCGTTCATAAGGAAAGGACATATATTACATTCTGGAGCGCAATGCTGCCCCACACCTTTCTCATTCAGTAGTCTTTTGCGCAGGCTGCTTCGGCATATCGATTTCCAGGGGCGCATCCACCCCCTCAACTGCGTACTGTCGCCACTCCTCGCTGGTCCTTTGTTTGCGGAAACGGCGGTAAAAGTCGGTGTAGAGCTCGCGCAGGCGGTTCGGGCTGATCCGTTTCCCACCCTCGTAATACTCAAGCGCAACCTCCCCGATGGCCCAGGTGCCCGCACCCGCGATAGCGCCCGCGATAAAGTCCCCACCAAACGGTACGGCCTTCGCCGCCTGTTCCGCAAGTAAGCGCAGGCCCGCCCCGCCCGCCACCGTAACCACCAGTTCGCGCGCGTGCTTCATCGCGTCCGCCGTGTCCATCTGTTCGCCGTACAGAGCCGCCAGTCGCAGCACCAGGCGAATCTGGTTTCCCAGCAGGATAGGAATATCAACCAGAGGAATTGGCTCCAGGCCTGCCGCGAGACTGACCAGCGTCGCGTTGCGAATAATGCGCCGCGCAGCTTCACGTCGATAGGCGGGCAGCTCGCGCCCGATCACCAGCGCCGCCTCCGGGCTGGCCTCGATCATGGCGGGGATCAGTTCCTCGGCCACGTTTTTGCCGGTTTTGGCCGAGATGGGAATGACTCCAGGCACCCCAAGCATCACCGCGATCTCGTTGGCCAGCTGATCGCCCCCTTCTCCGCCTTTCAACGCGTCCACTTTGTTCACGGCCACGATAACGGGTTTCTTGGTCTTCTGAATGGCGGCGAACAGCTCCCGGTCTTTCTCCTGCAGGCCTTTCGTTGCGTCAATCAGCAGCACGATCACCGTCGCCTCTTCAATGCCGCT
>VBHV01000360.1 GCA_005881995.1 Chloroflexota bacterium
GACGACCTGTCCAGTGCGCTGGACGTCGAGACGGAGCGTGTGTTGTGGGAGCGTCTGTTCAGTAGCGGGACGGTGACGTGCCTGGCTGTCTCGCACCGGCGCGCCGCCCTGGGCCGCGCCAACCACATCGTCGTGTTGAAGGAGGGCCACGTCGAAGCCCAGGGCACACTTGCTGATCTGCTGGCGAATTGCGCCGAGATGCGGTCCCTTTGGGACGATGCCGACGATTCCGTTGCCATGGGGTAGGGCAGCAGCCTTCACTAAGCACCACGAAATTTGTATTCAACCCGAAGTGGGCAGTACAGCACCTCGCTCAGGGAGCAACCCATATCTGTATCGCTGCATCGTCGCCGCCGGAGGCAATATACTTTCCATCAGGGGACCAGGCCATAACTCGCGGGGGAGCGGCGTGCTGGAAAGTGAATAGCTTGCGATTAGTCATAGTATCCCACACCTGTACCGTCCTATCCTCACTGGCAAAGGCAAAACGCTTCCCGTCGGGCGACCACGCCACGACGCAGACGGGTGCAGCATAGCGATACGTCAAAACTTCACGATCACTATTCGTGTCCCACATCTGCACAGTACCATCTTCTCGTCCACAGGCAATGCGCGGGCCACTTTGTGCACCCGCAGAACGGTCAGGCCCGGCGGGTGATAAAGGCGCAGCTGGGAACCACGCGGCACTCAAAACCCTGGAGGATTGACCACGGTAGAGTGAGACATTTCTTCCGCTCAACGCCTCCCAGATCTGCACTGATGTATCAGCGCCACCGGAGACGATCCGCTTGCCATCGATAGACCACGCCACGGTATACATGCTGCCAGAATGACCACGGTAGATAGCGATGGTTTGCCCAACAGCTGCATCCCAAACGTGTACTGTGCCATCGTTGCCTGCGGAGGCGAGGAGTTGCTGCGCTGGCGACCAAGCCACGGCGTTTACTACGTCCCCGATGTGACCGCGGTAGACAGCTATCAGTTGATTGGTAACTACATCCCAAACCCGTACCAGCGCATCGCCACCGGCCGTGGCAATGCGCATGCCATCGGATGACCACGCCACGCTCCGCACCGCATCAGACGCATCCTGGTACAGGTAAATGTTACTTCCCGTGGATGTGTCCCACACGTGCACGGTCTTATCATCGCTCGCAGAAACAATTCGTTGACCATTGGGCGACCACGAGAGAGAACGCACTGAGGTAAGGTGACCTCGATAGCTGGAGAGGACCGTTCCCGCCGGCCTGGACTCCATCATAGGCGCAGGAGATAGTATAGGAGGAAGAGTTGGTTCACTTACCACCGCTGCAACGTACCCTTTCGCAGGAGGTAAAATAGGCTCTGGTGATACCTCGCCAACTCGTTGCACCGCGGTTGCACCGGCTTGCTCAGAGGTAGAGATATCTGCCTGGCTGGCCTGCTCTAAGGCTAGGGCAAACTCTCGTACACTTCCAAAGCGCTTTTTGGGATCTTTCTCAAGGGCCGTCATCACCACCCGCTCAATGGAGGATGAAATCGCCGGAATCTTACCTCGTAACGGGGGAGGGGGAACTGCAAGCTGTTGAGAGATGATCTCCGTAATCGAGCCAGAATAGGGAACTTCTCCGCTTAACCACTCGTAAACAACTACGCCCAATGAATACTGGTCGCTGGCCGGACGTAGTCTGCCTTGAATTTGTTCAGGCGCTATATATGACAGGGTGCCCGCCACATTCTGCAGATCCTGAAAACGTGTACTCTGCGCCATGACTGCAAGCCCGAAGTCGCTGAGCAGCACCTCCCCGCGTCTTCCCAGCAGCATATTCTCCGGCTTCACATCTCGGTGAACCAGCTTCTCATCGTGCGCGTACTGCAAAGCCTCTGCCACTTGCTTGACATAGGAGACGATAGTGGTTAGTGGAATCGGCTTCCCCTTTGGATGTTGTTGACGCAGCGTTCCATTGGGTGCGTAGTCCAGCACTAGAAAGGGTGTCATGCTATCCACGCCAAAATCCAGCACGCGCACGATGTTGGGATGGACGAGGCGAGCAACGGTACGCGCTTCTGTGCGGAACTCCTCCACGCTGTCACTGGTCAATTGTGCATTGAGAACTTTGATCGCTGCTTGAGTATTAAGATAGATGTGCTCACCAAGGTAGACCTGGGCGAAGCCTCCCTCGCCTAAGAGGCGAACAAGCCGGTAATTGCCAAGTTGTTGTCCAACCTTCTCTGACATCTTCGCCTCCCTGGACTACATGTTTTGTTTATTCCAAGTGTCTGTTTAGCGGCAATTGTAGAGCAGGGTCGGTGATATGTCAAGCGAATTACACTCAA
>VBHV01000136.1:0-8833 GCA_005881995.1 Chloroflexota bacterium
GAAAAGCAGGGTGATAGGCAGATCACGCCAATCAAGCAGGAAGAGCCGAACACGGCGCTACTGGCCGCAACGGGAGGGCTGGCCGTTATGCTTGGGCAGCTGGTTGCCTATTTCAATAACCGGGCACATATCGATGACCTGGATGTCCTCAGCTTTAGCCTGCACCACCTGTTCTGTCGTGTGGATTTCCTCTACAATACAACCCTGCCAGCATTGGCAACATGGACAAAATCGCTGCAAGCAGGCCAGACAGGTCACCCACCTCACCTTGCCCACCCGGCATACCGGCAGCAGGATGTACGCCAACGGCAGCAAGTCTGGACACAGCTTCAGGCAATCAATCGCACACTTGACCGTATGGAGCCGCTCTGCCATCTCCTCAGCGATGCAGCCGAGTGTGTCCTCGAGCGTTTCGATTTGAGCAGCGATATACTGGGTTTCGCGGAAAGTGGCAAACCACCCGCGTCTCCGCGATCAGAACTGGAGCATGACGACCAGCAGGACTGGGTGCAGATCATCGACATGGAACGCTGGGAGCAGGCCTTTACCGCCATCGCGCAGACCCTTTTTTCCTGGCAGGAACAGCACAGCATGCTCCCCTCGTTCGCTGCCCAGTTCGCACACCTGCTCCCGACTGCGCCAACCCTGCCTGAACTCGATGCAGCTTTCGCCACCATACTTGACAGCGCGGGCGCAATCTATGGCGATATTCTACCCGGCTTCCGCGCTATCCTCTCGGCAGATGAGGCGATGATTGCCGCGCTGCTGTACGACCTGATGCAGCAGTCAGATCAGTTGTTGATGAAGTTCGATACGACCCTTGAACCCATGAATACCCTCATCAAACACTACGCCATCGGGTCAGAACTGAGCTAATCGTATCTTAACCATAAGCGATAGGTCTTAACAGGAATGTAACCCTATTGATGCTTTATTCCCAACGGTCCTCATGTAGGATGAAAGATACAGGCGCACTTGTGCGTACTTGCTCATAAGGAGCCAGAGGATGGGCTACGAAGCTATAACTCTTCCAGCGACGGAAGCGATTCATTCGCATTACACCTATGAAACGGTCGGGACTCTCTCACCCATTAGAGCGGCAATGGAAGCTTTACTCTCGTGCGGGATGGAGCAGATCTCACTGGTTATCATTAAGCTGATTTATGACCAGGATTATCGTGTATCATTGGCCGGGCAGAGCAGCGCCTATCTCTTGAACAATCTTCGTCCACTGGTGCGCAAAACGGACAACGTTTTTCTACTGGATACCAGCATGGTTTTTGTTTTGCGCACGGCCACCCAGGATGGGGGCGCTATTGTGCAGGACCGTCTATGGGAGGCCCTGCTCTGGCGTATTCATAACATGACCGAAAGAGATGTACCGCGCCCTCGCAGCATGACCATTGGCCATAGTGGCTATCTAGAGTCCGGTGCCTGCATAGAAGCCTGTATCGAAGCAGCCGAAGCCGTCAGTCAAGGCTACTATTGGCAGCCTGAAAAGCCTTCACGGAAACCGGCGCGGCAATCCCAGCCACGGACATTACAGACCGCAACAGAAGAAACCGTAGCGGAGCTTCCAGCACTCGCGCGCAAACTGGGAATTCCTTACCTGATACTTCTACCACGCAAAATGCCCGCGGGCGTGCAGCGTCTCGTCAATCCGAAGCTGGCCCAAGAATTGCACTGCTTTCCCGTTGGGCGCGAGCGCAACATGCTCACAGTCGCGATGCTCAATCCACAGGATCGTACAGTATTAGATCGCCTGCACCAGGAGACAGGTCTGCTCATCTTCCCGGTATTGACACATCCAGAAGCTTTGCAGCGAGCACTTGAACAATTGGTTTGAGAGGGATACAATGCTGGAGAGCATTTCGTAGGGGCGAGATTTATCGCGCCCGTTCTAGCGGAGGAAGATATCCGGCAATGTGGGCGCGGTGAATCTCGCCCCTACAATAGAAAGGGACTTTTTTCTACATGAGAATATTAGTCACCGGAGGAGCCGGTTTCATCGGGTCACACATTGTGGATCAATGCGTGGCTCTGGGCCATGAAGTCGCTATTGTGGATAATCTTTGGGAAGAAGGCGGTGGCAAAAAAGAGAACCTCAATTCCAAAGCAACATTCTACCGCGCTGATATCACCGATGAGGCAACACTCCAGAAAATCTTTGATGAAGTTCGCCCGGAAATCGTCAGCCACCAGGCAGCGCAGCACAGTGTGGCGATCTCGACCAAAAATCCCCAGCTTGATGCGCGCGTCAACGTGCTTGGCCTGCTGAATGTGTTGACCAATTGCACCCGTATTGGAACGCGCAAAATCATCTTTGCCTCTTCTGGCGCGACCTATGGCACTCCTGCCCGCCTGCCCATCGATGAAGAAGTACCGCAGCGTCCAGAGTCGCCCTACGGCATCACTAAGATGGTCACGGAACACTATTTACGCTACTGGCAGGAGGCGAACGGGCTGACCTATACCGCGCTGCGCTACGGCAACGTCTATGGCCCGCGCCAGGACCCCAATGGAGAAGCCGGGGTGATCGCTATCTTTGCCAAACGCTTCCTCAATCACGATAGCGTACGCATCGACTGGGACGGCGAACAGCAGAAAGACTACGTGTTCGTCGAAGACGTGGCGCGGGCTAATGTGCTTGCCATCGATCATGGCGATAACGATATCTTTTGTATCGGCACAGGGCGAGGCGCATCGGTCAACGAACTCTACCACACGCTGGAAAAGATCACCGGGTACGCGCCGGAGATTGTCCGCGCACCCAAACGCCCCGGCGATATCTACCTGGCCTACTTCGATTGCAGCAAGGCCGAGCGCGTCCTGGGTTGGAAACCACAGGTCACTCTCGAAGAGGGTATGGCAAAGACGGTAGATTTCTTCAGAAAGTAATGCATACCAACAAAAAACCTGTCCTGGCCTGGGACAGGTTTTTTGTTGGTATCTTCTTAATTCGTTCCGGCGAGCGAGAGCGCTTGCGCGTAGGAGCGCACAACCTCGCGCATATGGCGCGTAATCACGTGAGCAAGGATCATATGCGCGTCCTCTTCCTGTTCGATATTTTGGCCAGGAGCCAGCACAGCGGCATCAACAATATTCTTGAGCTTTCCTCCGGTCGCTCCCAGCAGGCCGATAGTGGCTGCGCGGCTCTGCCGCGCCAGCTTTACGGCGTTAATCACATTTGGTGAATTGCCGCTCGCGCTGATGCCGATAACCACATCGCCCGGCTCGATCAAGTTCGCCAGTTGTTCCGCAAAAATGTGTTCATAATGAGTATCATTGCTCCATGCCGTGATGAGGGGGACATGATCGGTTAGCGAGATGGCCTTCAGACGAGGCGCGCCCGGCATAATGGTATTCTTTGCCAGGTCGAGCGCGAAATGAGAAGCAGTAGCGGCGCTTCCACCATTGCCCATCACGAAAATACGGTGCCCATTATGATAGGCTTCTTCCAGGATGGATAACACCGCCTGGAGATCGGAAAGCGAGATGGCCTGCATCATCTGTTCAAGCTCGCTGAAGTAATTGGTGATCGACTCCACGATGTCCTATCCTTCCTTTGCTAGCGAAATGAGTGCGCCCGGTGACTCTCTCGGATCAGCATAGGGCGCGACCCACAGATTATTAAAGTTGGCAACATTCAATAATACCTTCGCGCCCGAATGATCGAAGCGGAAATTCATGCGCTTCAAACCGCGCTTCTCTAATGCCTCGGTGACGGGGTTCTGCCTCCCCTCGGGACAGTACAGCAGCAGGAAGCCGCCACCGCCCGCTCCCGTAATTTTGCCCGCGGTCGCCCCGTGCTCCAAGGCCAGGCTATAGCACTCATCGATGAAACTGGTCGAAAGGTTTGGGGCGAGACGGCGTTTCTCCTGCCAGGAATAGTGGAGCAGGCGCGCGAACTCATCCAGGTCGCCCCGTTCAAGGCACGCCTGCACCTCTACGGCTACCTGCTTGATATGGTGCAGCGCCTGCAACACCGCGTCATCACGGTCCTCGGTAGATTTGCGCTGGTGTTTGAGGATAGAAGTTGATTCCCGTGAACTGCCCGTAAAGAACAGCATCAACCGGTTTTCAAGCGTCTGGAGTACGTCGCGCGCGATCTTCAACGGTTCGACCGTCACGCCCTCGCTGCTAAACGTGATTTTATTCAGCCCCCCGAAGGCCGCCGCGTATTGATCCTGTTTGCCTATCGGCATGCCCATCTTGCTAATCTCGATGGAGGAGGCGAGTTCCGCTACCTGCTGCTTGGTCATCGGCTGCTCAAGCAAAGTTGAGATTGCGCGCACCATCGTCACGGCTGCCGCGCTCGATGAACCCAGTCCGGTACCAGGGGGCACCTCGCTGGCAACAAAGAGGTTGATACCCCGGCGGATTCCAAAATGATGTAAGATGGCTTTAGGAAGAGCTAAATCGCCATTCCAGAAGAGATCATTATAGGGAGAATGGCGAAACAGTGAACGATAGTCAGCCGAGATCACCTGGAGATCATCCGCATCTTCAGTGGTAATAATGGCATAAAAGTATTTATTAATTGCTGTACTGATTACCAGACCACCATATTTCGCATAATATGCCTCAAGATCAGTTCCTCCACCCCCAAAACTGATGCGCATGGGCGCTCTCGCAATTAGCATTGTTTTTTCTCTCTTCTTATCATGCTCATCTATAATAAGGATGAGAGGGGCGCGATGCATCGCGCCCCTACCCTTGTTTATGCCACCGGTTGGCGCATCGCTTCGATGAGTACCTTCGCGACTTCCGGACGGGAGAACTCGCGCGGTGGAATCTCGCCAGCCTGCAACATCTGGCGCACCCTGGTGCCACTGAGCGTCACGTGCTGCTCATTGCCGTGCGGGCAGGTTTTCGATGATGCCATCGAATCACAGGTGCGGCAGAAGAAGGTATGATCGAAGAACATGGGCGTGATGCCAAGCTTGGCGGCATCAAAGTTCGCGAATATATAATGCGCATCATACGTGCCATAATAGTTGCCTACGCCTGCGTGGTCGCGCCCGACGATGAAATGCGAACAGCCGTAGTTCTTGCGCATCAACGCGTGGAAAACGGCTTCACGCGGGCCAGCATAGCGCATAGCGGCAGGCAGCACGCCAAGAATCACGCGATCCGCCGGATAGTAGTTTGCCAATAAGACTTCGTAACAGCGCATGCGCACGTCAGCCGGGATATCATCGCCCTTGGTATCGCCCACCAGGGGATGCAGGTAGAGACCGTCAACAGTCTCTAAGGCGCACTTTTGAATGTACTCGTGCGCGCGATGCACGGGGTTACGCGTCTGGAAGCCGACAACCCGTTTCCAGCCACGCTCCGCGAACTGCTGGCGAGCCTGCGTGGGAGTAAAGCGATACCTGGCAAAGGCCTGGTGCTGCAGCGCGACAACCCGCACAGGGCCACCTAGCAGGACATCTCCCTGCGAGTAGAGAACCTTTACCCCGGGGTGCGCATCTTCCGTCGTGCGATAAACCTTGTCGGCCTCCAGTTCCTTGTCATAACCAAACTTCTCTTCGATGGTCATAACCGCCTGCAATGCCCCCTGAACCACGAGCGCGACCTGCGAACCTTCTTTCAACGCGCTCGCCTGCTCTGTGCTGACGGCGAGGGTAATCGGCACCGACCAGGGCAAGCCATTGCTCAGGTGCATGTCGTTCACGCTGCCCAGGTAATCGGCGCGCGTCATGAAGCCGCCTAACGGGCTATACGCGCCGATAGCCAGCATCTCCAGGTCAGCTAACTGGCGAGAGCCAATTTCCACCTGGGGAAGCCCTTTCGCGCGCTCACGCAGCTCGTCCTGCTCTTGCTCGCTCGCCATATTCAAGATCAGTTCCCCACCATGAGGAGCAATCAAACCGTTTATCATGTCTTTGTCACCTTCGTAGGGACGCGATTTATCGCGTCCATCTGGTACATTGGTAGTGGGCACAATAAATTGCGCCCCTCCACAATTTACAGGTAGCCCAGCGCCGCGAGACGCTCGGTCACAACTTTCGCTTCCTCTTCGGGCGCTTCCTCTGATTCGAGGTAGCCCAGCTCTTCAAGCTTGGCGATAATGCGGGAGACGCTCTCTTCAACCGTCTCTTTGTCGGTCTCAACCACCAGTTCAGGATGATCCGGCTCCTCGTAGGGATCGTCTACGCCGGTAAAGCCCTTGATCTTGCCCTCATCGGCCAGTTTATAGAGGCCCTTGACGTCGCGCTGGCGGCAGACATCGATCGGACACTTCACGTAGACTTCGACGAAGTTACCGATATGATTGCGCGCCCACGCCCGTGTCTCGATATAGGGGGAGATGGCGGCGGAGATGCACGCTACACCGTTGCGCGTGAGCAGGCCGCACACAAATGCGATCCGCTTGATGTTGGTATCACGATCCTCTTTGCTGAAGCCCAGGCCTTTGCTCAGGTGCGTGCGCACGATATCGCCATCCAGTATCTCAACATTGCGCCCGCGCACCTTGAGACGCTGTTCGATCACCTCAGAAAGCGTGCTTTTGCCAGCGCCAGAAAGACCTGTAAACCAGAGAGTAAAACCAGTAGTTGCCATGTTGTATTTCTTCCTCCAAATTGTTCGATAATCTTCGATGTAGTCAGGACCAGGCGACGCGCCTCAGCGCATATGGCCTCTGTCCGTATCTCTTAGAATGCCCTGCCCTGCATATCGGCGGGAACAGGCACATCCAGTTGTTTCAGAATCGTCGGAGCCATATCCATGAGCTGCAAGCCGCTCAACTCGCGCCCACCGGGGCCTTCGTCAACCTGCGGATCATGTTTGATCACAATGCCGAACTGGGCGTGGTTGCAGTCGTCCGGGCCGGTGTCATTATCAAAGGTGTAGATGGACCCATGTCCGACCGTCCCGACGGACCGCCAGAAGAGATCACCAAAGTACACTATCAGGTCAGGTGGAACTCCGTTGACTTCGTGATAGATTTCCCTGGGCTTGTAGACCGTTGTACCAATATGAACGCCATCCGGGTCGACGATTGCCTCAAATTTGGCTTTGAGTTCGTTGCGCAGCGCTTCGACCTCGCCGGGCTTGACGATACCCTGCGGCTCGCGGCCTTCGATGTTCAGGAAGATGCGCGCATAATAGCCGCCATCGCCCCAGACCCGGGTCTTGCTCCAGTCAATCTCGCATTTATCAATAGCGGTGAGGCTGCTGGGCATCGATTTGAGGGTCAGATAGCCTTCCTGAATCAGCCACTCATTGACACAGATGCCGCCATCCATCTTCTTCGCACCGTGATCGGACACGATGAACACTGTCGTGTTTTCATCCACCAGGTCGAGAATCTGACCAATCTCATTGTCCAGGTAGCGATAATACTGATGGATACTCTCGTTGTAGACCGGGTGCACTTCATATTTATGATGAGTGGGATCGTGATACTTCCACAAGCCGTGATGGATACGGTCGGTTCCCATCTCCACGAACATGAAAAAATCCCAATCCTTTTCCGCGATCCACTTTTTGACCAGCTTCAAACGCTTTTCGGTCATACTGTAAATCTGGCGCAGCAGGTAATCCTTATCATCCGTACGGAAGTTGGGCACATCCACCAGGTACTCACCAACGGTGGACTCGATTTCCTGCATGACAGACGCAGGGTAGGTATAGGGTCGTTCGGGATTCTTGGTCGAGGGAGTCAGGAAGCATCCCACCTGGATACCATTGACCGGTTTGGGGGGATAGGTCTGCGGGACACCCACCGTAATCACTTTTTTGCCTGCTCGCGACAGCACATCCCAGACGCGATCAGTTTTGACGGAATTGGAATTAGCCAGCGTATTTTTCTCATACGAATAATCGCCGCGATTGCGAAAGCCATAAAACCCCAACGTGCCAGGGTCCTTGCTGGACATCATCGAACTCCATGCGGGCACGGTGATGGCGGGAATACAGCTCTCGAGTTTGCCCCAGGCACCGTGATCCATGACCCGTTTGAAGTTTGGCAACTCCTCGCGCCACTGTTCAAACACGAGTTCGGGCGGAGCACAGTCAAGGCCAATCACCAGCACCTTTTTTCTCCGATTCATGAACATTTACCTTTCCAGATACGTTTGTGTTTTCATCACTCACTGGTTCGTGTTTCAGTTCGCCTATAATCCATTGATGGTGAACCAGCCTGCGTTTTACTGATCTATTGCTTTTACGCGCATTACATCGTAAAAGAAGAACTACATTGTTTCTCTACATACAACTCCGGCGTTTTATACACAAGGTTGTTCATACCGATAGTGAGCATATCATCTTCAATGGGCGAACGATGTTATCAAGAAGTGAAGATGTGGTTACAAAAATGCGTGCTCTGTTATGCTTACTTAACCGTCTATTAAGCTTACTTGCCTCGAAAGACGTGATATTCGTGTCCCCCTGCATCTTAACCTCTTTCATTTATTGTAACGATTGTTGCATTTTCCTGCAAAGATAGCAGTAAAAATGGGCTATGACAAAAGGGCTTGCAACATTCGTCACAACAAGCAGGCAATAAGCCTTTCCCCCAATTTCAGTCAGTGTGCGCGTTTACTCATCACAACTACATCAATGCCCACTTGATGTTCAATCTGTTACCTTTCTCACCAGGAATTTGTAAGAAATCTTATAGCAATCAAGCGTCAGTTCGGAGTATAGTTAGTTATGCAAGTACAACCTATGTCTAGGAATAAGTGTTCACTGGATAGATAGGCATTGTAAGAAAGGAACAACCAGGTGTCAAATAGTAAGAAAGTGCGTGTAGCTATTGTAGGCGTTGGCAACTGCGCCAGTTCACTGGTGCAGGGTGTACAATACTACCGGAATGCTCAGCCCG
>VBHV01000136.1:8856-15817 GCA_005881995.1 Chloroflexota bacterium
CGCTATTGATATTGATCAGAACAAAGTGGGGAATGACCTGAGTGAGGCGATCTTCGCGGCCCCCAATAATACCTACAAGTTCTCTGATGTCCCACATCTCGGCGCGAATGTGTATCGCGGCATGACGCATGATGGTCTCGGCAAATACCTCTCGCGCGTCATCACTAAATCGAGTGCATCAACCGATGATATCGTGAAAATCCTCCAGGATACCGGTACCGATGTGGTGATTAACTACCTGCCTGTTGGCTCTGAGACGGCGACGAAATGGTATGTCGAGCAGATCATCCAGGCCAAGGTAGGCTTTGTGAATTGTATTCCGGTGTTTATCGCACGCGAACATTACTGGCAGGAGCGCTTCAAAGAAGCCAATTTGCCGATGATCGGCGACGATATCAAGAGCCAGGTGGGAGCCACAATTGTGCACCGCATGCTGGCACGTCTCTTCCGCGAGCGTGGCGTGCGCCTGGAACGCACGATGCAGCTGAACGTCGGCGGCAATACCGATTTCTACAATATGCTGGAGCGCGAGCGCCTGGAGTCGAAGAAGATCAGCAAGACCAACGCGGTGACAAGCCAGTTGGACTACGAACTGGGCGAGAAGAATGTGCATATCGGGCCATCAGACTACGTGGAGTGGCTGTCTGACCGCAAATGGGCCTACATCCGCCTGGAAGGGCGCACCTTTGGCGATGTGCCTTTGAACGTAGAGCTGAAGCTGGAGGTATGGGATTCACCCAACTCAGCAGGTGTAGTGATCGACGCGGTACGCATGGTGAAACTGGCAATGGATCGCGGTATTAGCGGCACGCTGGAAGGACCAAGCGCGTACCTGATGAAGTCTCCACCCATCCAGCACCACGACGATATCGCGCGTGAAATGACCGAAGCCTTCATTCAAGAAGAAGTGGTCAAAACGCCCAAGGAGCCAGAGGTACTCGACCCAACCAACGGCTATAAGGCAGAAGTCCCGGCTGAATAACGATATCATGAGAAGCACATCCAGGCTGTCCTTTTAGGACAGCCTGGATGTGCTTCTCATATTAATATTGCACGGCTGGCTCATTCTGCTTTGGCAGGCTCGGCACATCTCCTTTAAGCAGTTCCTCACGCACAATCGTTACCTCTAAAGGTGCGGAAATCCCGATCTTCACACGTTCACCCTCAACGGCCAGCACCGATACGCTGATGACCCCATCAAGTATAATACTTTCACCAACTTTTCGCCTCAATACGAGCATGGTAACATCCTTCCTTTTGTATCAACGATACATGCGTATGTCCGTTTTAATATGCCGGCTGGCCAACTTGTTGTCGCATCCCCCTCACACCTTTGTCACCTTTCCCGATGTCAGCAACAACACGCGCGTGCTGCGGCTTTTTCGGCTGGCGAGGCGCCTGGTGAATATTCATCGCTGTACGCAGCCGTAAAATCGCTTGCATATGCAGCTGGCAGACACGTGATTCAGACACTTGCATTATTTCACTGATTTCCTTCATCGTCAGTTCTTCTTGATAATAAAGGGAGAGTAACAGGCGTTCACGCGGCGGCAACGCGTCCAGAACATGACCGAGCAACGCAATCTGCTCCTGTTCCTCTACCTGTTCAGCCGGTCCTGGCGTTCCCATATCCTCAAGTAGATCGGCCAGTGAAGTGACACTTTCATCCTGTGACACAGAGCCTACTGGCGCGTCGAGCGAAAGCAGCGTTGTGCTGGCTTCCTGCAACATCTGGCGATAGCGGTCAGTTGAGATATGCAATTCCGCCGCGACTTCTTCCTCTTTCGCGGGCCGCCCCAGCCGTTGTTCAAGTTCAGCTAATGCACCTTCAACCTGGCGGACTCGCGTCACGGCGGAACGTGGCAGCCAGTTGAGTGTGCGCAACTGGTCGATGACCGCGCCGCGAATACGCGCTACTGCAAATGTTTCAAAGCGTATCCCTCGCAACGGGTCATAGCGGTCAATGGCATTGATCAGTCCAATTACGCCGTAACTTACCAGGTCATCTTGATCTAACAAACTGGTTGATGGGATACCCAACCGGCTTACGACGCTTCGCACCAACGGTGTATATGCGATAATCAATTCGTCGCGTAACTCTGGACGGCGTGTCCTCACGAACTCCAGCCAGATATCACCAATAGTGGCTGAAACACTCATAGGAATACCTTCCTGCGAGGTTCCGATATTTGCTTACAGATGATTGGCAGCCCTCCTACTCTATGTCGTAGGGACAAGGGGGTGAGGTGAGGCGGATGCTGGGGCCTTGTGCTTGTCCTACGTGTCTGTTTGCCTCTCGAGGAGGACAAGCACAAGGCCCCAGCCCCTCCTCCAAACCACACCTTGTCCCTACGGAATCTGTATGGCGGACCGATAGAGAGCAGTAGAAGCGAGTACAACAAGCTCGCCAGGCGAAGTGAAAGGTTCTAAGGTTAAGGAGAAGTGCTATGAAGAACAGCCCACAACCATCCGAACAAAATGAACTGCGCACCCAATATGCGCAGATAAAGAGCCCGGTTGAAAATAAATCAGAGGAACAAATGTTGCTGGATTACTTGATTGGCGCTGGCTTTATGTTGGATGAGGCGCTCCAACTGCTCGATTTGCGCGAACACCTCTATACCAATACCGAGATGCAACAACGCCTGGCGGACGACGCGCGCATGCAGTTTGCGCGCTGGCTCTATGAACAGGGCGAACTCAATGAAGGAGCATAGGGACTATTGTCATGACCCCTCTAATATGCTATACTGCGCAACGGAGAGATGTCAGAGTGGTCGAATGTGCCGCTCTCGAAAAGCGGTAGGGTGAATAGCCCTCGTGGGTTCGAATCCCACTCTCTCCGCCGTGCTGGAGGAGTCTCATAGTGGCCTAGTGAGCACGACTGGAAATCGTGTAAGGTGAATAGCCTTCGTGGGTTCGAATCCCACCTCCTCCGCCCCTTTTTCTACTAGACCGGTTCCTATTCTTTCATTCTTCCACTTCCTTTCTCATTGACAGCATATCAGCTGTTCTAGCACCACAAATAAGTCCCCCAAAAGTAACCTTCTACATGTTAAGCCGTACATTACATTAAGGGCAGTGTATTTATGTGGGCACAATAAATCGAGCCTTTACTGAGTCCAGCATGAGAAGCGCCCGGCATATGCTAGAGAATGTCTCTTTGCATCCCAAAGGGCATATATGTTCTGGATAAGGTAATCTATTTGACCTCTTCTGGCGTAATAAAGGTCAAGTAGGTGAATTGGAGTATCCTTGATGACCCATGAAGAATTTGAAGAACTATCAGGTGCGTATGTGCTTGGCGCTGTCACACCTGAAGAACGCCAGGCGGTGCGAGAGCATCTGGCGACGTGTGAGTCATGCGCACGTCTTGAGAGTGAGCTGCGCGCGGTCGTAGATCTCTTGCCGCTCTCTGTTACCCAGGTGGCACCACCGCAAGAGTTGAAGGAGCGTGTACTCGCATCTATTCGCCAGGAACAGGCTGGGCGATCGTGGCATTCATGCTGTTCGGCGGTATGACTGCCTGGAATGTCTCCCTGCTTCACCAGGTCACAACACTGCAATCACAAAATACCCGGCTTGGACAGCAGGTGACTGCGCTCCAGGGAACGAGGCATTCACAGGAAGAGACGATCAGGTCGCTGCAACGCGAGATGGCACAAATCTATTCCATTAAAGGTATGGGATCTGCGCAATTGGTCACAGGCTCCTTGCTGTACATTCCGCAGAAAGATATTACTTTGCTAGTGCTGCGCGGGCTGCCACAACCCAGGGGAAAACAACTGTACCAGGGCTGGCTGATTCATGCTGGTGAAACGACCAGCATCGGTATGTTAACGATTCAAAATGGCGTCGCAAGTCTAACTTACCCTGGCAATATTTCCGGGTATGAGGTTGCGGCTGTGAGTGAAGAGCCAGGACCATTGCTCAGCGCCAATAAGCCGAATGGTCCTGTAATTGCAGCAGGAAATCTACAACATCCAACAGTAAATTTATACACCCTCTAGCCTTTGCATTCCTCCCAAGGGCACGGGGCGCGATAAATCGGGCCCTACAGCATACGTTCCCAGGATGCACACGATATCCTTTGTCCTATCGTGTGCATCCTGGGAACGTATCTGTACTACCAGAGCCGGCAATAGACGATTGATCACCGCTGGCGTTTTCCCTGCCTCCGTGAAATTCGATATATCTTGCCGCAAAAAAGCAGTGTTCCCAGGAGAGAGCCTCCCACAATGAGCCAGGCAGCGTGTCGCAAGCTGGCTAGCATAGCGGCGCTGGCCGGGAGATTGTCGCTCAAACAGTTTACTCCCAGGTTATTTCCTCCCTTTCCCACTCCGCTATCTGGTGTGCCGGAGGGAATAGGACTGCCACCGTTTGCTCGTGTATGGCTGCTTCCCGGTGTCGTGGTTGTTCCTGTCGTCGGGCTTCCGCCGGGCGTAACTGTCGGTGTGCTTGTGGCAGTGGTGGTCGCTGTGCTGGTAACACCGGGCGTTGGCGATACCGTTGCAGTCGGCGTCGTTGTGGGCGTGGATGTATCTGTGGGCGTTACGACAACCGTTGGCGTCTCTGTAGGAGTGGCTGCCGGCGTCGATGTCGCAGTGGGTGTGGGTGTCGTCACCCCCACTGTTGGCGTCGTTGCCGGTAGGGTTGGTGTAGGAGATGGAGTGGGCGAAGGCATTGAAGGCGTGATGGTGAAGACAGGCGTTGGTGTTCGAGAGGGGTGAGCATGGGTAGGCGATGGTTTCGGAGTTGCAGTCCTCCCATACCCAGGACCCCCGCTTCGACCGTCATAGGTTGTCGCGCTGGCTCGTGGAGATTTTGCGGGCGTTCCAGTTGCAGTTGTTGCACACGGATTGGGCACTGTTACCGACGCAGCTGTAGTAGGAGAAGCATAGAAACCAGGTGTAGTCGTTGTATTTGTGGCGTAGGCGACGTTGGCGGTATTCTGCGCCATGCCGCGTGTGCGCCCGCCAGGAAAAATTGATCCCCATGCGCTTCCAACAGTGATGAAAAGTAGGGATATACTGATGCACATGCAGCAAAATATCAATGTGATGGCCATCAACCTCCCTCGATATCCCCGATTCCATAAAGCCATCAAAGTATCTAACATCGCTCTCCTATCCTTCCCCTTACGGATCATTTGCCAGTACGTAGACATTCCTGTTCACATCATGTGTTTCCCCGCTCTTCAGATTATGGGTGCGGAGAATGGCCTCAACGTAGGCGGCGCACTCTTCCGGGCGGGATAATGTAAAGATGACGCGTTTTTGCCAATGATCAGCTTCAAAGGCAACGGCCCCGCGCAAACGCGAAACATGTAAGAGATGGGCAAAGTCTAGCACGATCTGGCTTTTGCGACCAAGGTACACGATGCGTTTGCTGGTGAGAATGAGCAAACCGTGATCTTGCGCCGGATAGGTATGTAAAGTCTCTTGCATACGCTCCCCACAGAGCGTAGCATTGGCACTGTAATGAGCTTTCTCCCCAGGAACAAGACATACCGGAACGGCTACTACAGGCATCATCGAGGCATCTACTTTTTGACACCAGGAGGTAAGATACTCCACAATACTACGCACCTTATCGATGGCAGCAATACCCCGCAAGATGAGTTTCTCGCGCCCAAATTCTAGCTCAAGGGATGCCGAGGGAATACCCAGCAGGGTGCGAAATGTAGTGTGAACCTCTGTCAGGTCACACAGGCGGTAGCGTTTACTGCCTATAGAGAGGTACTCATGATAGAGGCGGAACTCTTTGCCCCAGCCATATGCGCACACTGCCATCGCTTGCCCACTATCCATCTCACCAATCCTCCACCCCAGGGGGACGATTCCGCGACAGAGCGCGCCTTGTCCACCCTTCCATCCCACAAAATTACTGTTCCATAGTGATGAGACGAACTTGCTAACGAGATGTAACCATCATCGATGCATCCGTATATTGGCACCTATCCTACATGCCTGTGGAAGCGGAAGATGAGCGCGCGCAAGAATGTGCCGCGTATACGAGGCCAGAGCCGTTCGATGTCTTTTTCTTCGGCTGCACCGGGGGAGTGATACTGCGCGCCCCAGCGTTCACGCACAAACACGTGCGTGATACGCCATAACGGCTCTTTGACCCTGGGGAAACGCTGGGATAATACGCGCGTATATTCGTAGGGCGTCTGCGATTCTCGCGGCGGGACGCCTGATAAACTTGCCAGGCGTGATACACGCCAGTAGAGAGCAGAGACAAGTGAGGCGTTGGCGTAAAGCTTGTCGAATTTATAGCGGTAAATAGCCACCGCCAGTACCAGCAAAGCCACCACTAATATTATCAGTGAGATGCCCAGGAAGACCATTTGACGCTGTGTATCGCCCAACACGGACGTATTGGAACCTGTCCCGCCCACGCCGCTTGTCGGTGTTGGATGTGTCCCCGATGTTGGATGCGTAGCCGTTGCTGTAGGCTTTGGCCTGGCGGGAGTCGGCGTTTGCCCAGGCGTCTGTGTAGGCTGGGGATTCGTGGGATTATCCAGGGAAAACCCGGGAGTTGGGTCAAAGCTGATCCAACCTTGACCGGGGAAATAGACCTGCACCCAGCTATGCGCGTTGTCTCCATCGACTTCCCATACTTTGCGGTGTGCATCAAAATGCCCCTGGTTGAAACCATTCACTATACGAGCGGGAACCCCCAGCAGGCGGGCCATCATGGTCATGGCGGTCGCATAATAGGTGCAAAAGCCGCGACCAGTGTGTAACAACCAGCTTACCGCGTCGATATTGCCGGGCACCGGAGGATTACTGATGGAATAGGTGAAATGGGCTGGATCGGTAAGATGCGACTCCAACATTTTCATGGCTTGATAGGTATTCGTCGCCCCATTCGTCCACTGTTGCGCTACTTTCAGCACGTTCGGTGACAAATCAGCAGGTGTTTGCAGGTAGTATTGGCTAAGAACAGCATAGTTTGG
>VBHV01000361.1 GCA_005881995.1 Chloroflexota bacterium
TGGCACGCAGGCGGGAGTCGAATCATGGCCTCACAATCACTCTACCGTAAATGGCGCTCACAGACGTTTGATGACCTTGTTGGTCAGGAAGAGATCGTACGCACGCTCAAAAACGCTTTGAAAAGCGGCAACCTCGGTCATGCCTACCTGTTTACCGGACCGCGTGGCACCGGCAAGACCAGCACCGCCCGTTTGCTCGCCAAGACTGTCAATTGTGAACACCCGCGTGATGGCGAACCGTGTAATGAGTGCCTGCAATGCCACGAAATCACAGCAGGCAACTCGTTCAATGTCATCGAGATCGACGCCGCCTCCAATCGTGGTATTGATAACATCCGCGAACTGCGCGAAAGGATCATGGTACCTCCCTCCACCGGGAAGTACAAGGTCTACGTGCTTGACGAAGCCCATATGCTGACCACCGAGGCCTTTAACGCGCTGCTCAAAACTTTGGAAGAGCCGCCCGAGTATGCCATCTTCGTCATGGCGACGACCGACGTACATAAAATGCTGCCCACTGTTCTATCACGCTGCCAGCGTTTCGACTTTAAGCGCATCACAACGCGGCAGATTGTAGCGCGTCTGAACTTCGTAGCGGAGCAGGAACAGGTCAAACTCGAACGCAGCGCGGCTGAGCTGATCGCCAGAGCTGCCGCCGGGGGTATGCGCGACGCTTTGAGCCTGCTGGACCAGGCTATTGCTTACGCGGGCAATGAAATCTCGCTCGCCCAGATACAGTCCATGTTGGGGGTGGCCGACCCGCGCGCTATTGTCAAATTCATCACATCTATTGCTGACCTCGATAGTTCCGCGGTGCTGCACCTCATTAACGAACTATCGGAGGCGGGCGCCGACCTGCGCCAGGTCAACTCGCAGGTCATGGATTACTGGCGTGCCCTGATGCTGACCAGGGCCGGCGCCGATGCCGCCGCTATCCTCGATCTGACAGAGGATGAGATGCGCGACATCAAGCAGCTTTCGCAGCGCTTTGCATTGGAGGAACTGACCGAGTGCGCGCGCGTCTTCGCGCAGAATGAACTTATGCAGAAGAACCAGGGAACACCGCAGCTTGGCCTAGAACTGGCGGCCCTGGAATGCATCGATGTGCATCGCCGCGCGCAAGCGGGCCAACTCTCTACCGGCGTAGCTCTTACACAAACTCAAGCTGCCCGTCCTGTCATCTTGCCTCCTCTTACCCAGGCAGACATCCCAACCCGTGCCGCCCAACCCATACAAGTTCCGCGAAATACAACTTCGAGACAGACCGAGATGAATAATGCCCCGGTAGAGAAGGGGCGTCATAAGCAAGAAGAAATACAGCCTTCACCGGTTCCCCAGGAAGCGGCTGTGGCACAGAGTGGAGCACAGCCATTACTCACAGTGCAACAGATTATCAACGCCTGGGAAAATGTGAGGAAGCGTACCAGGCAGAAGAGTAAGAGCGGCATGCTTGCGGCTTACCTGGGCTATTATAAAGTAGCGGGCGTTGAGGGAAGCGCTGAACAACCTGTTGTAGTCATCCAGGCCGAGAAGTTGGCGCACTTCAAATATGTCAGGGATGAGAATCGCTATAAAGACCTGGAGTGGGCGTTGGAGATGGAATTTAGTCTGCCATGCCAGGTGCGCCTGGTACCGCCGGATCAGTCTCCATCGGTAGCTCCATCGCCGGCACCGCAGGTTGAACAGGACGACACAAACATTGAGAATGTACCACCTCTGAAAAATGCGCCTCCCATTGATCTTTATGTCGATACTCCTGCCGCGTCCGATTCACTTGCCAGAACGAGCGTAGTGAGAGAGAATAAGCAAGGAGCATCACAAGAGACGCTTGAGCAGAAAGTTCGTCGTGATCCCGTTGTGCAGGAGATCATGCGAACATTTACAGCCAGAATTGTCGACATCTATCCCAAGTAAGGAGCGAATTTTTGCCATGAACATGCGTGAAATCCAGAAAATGCAGCAGAGACTCGTTAAAATGCAGGAAGAACTGGAAGCAAGCCAGTTTACCGGCACCGCTGGCGGCGGCGCAGTGACGATTACCATGAGCGGTAAGTTTGAGATCACTGCCGTCAAAATCGATCCCGAAGCCTTTAACGCGGAAGATATTGCCGAACTCGAGGTAATGGTCCTGGCTGCTTCCAAAGCCGCTTTTGACAAGGTCGCGGAAGCGCAGCAGAAAATGACCAGCAGCCTGACAGGAGGCATGCGCATCCCAGGAATGTTCTAACGTATGAGTAACATTGCACCACCCGTGGCGGCGCTGATCGAGGAGTTCTCGAAACTGCCGGGAGTTGGCGTCAAAACGGCGCAGCGCCTGACGTTCTTCATCCTGCGCAGTCCTACCGACCAGGCGCGCCGCCTGGCTGAAGCGATTATGCGCGTCAAAGAGAGCATTATCTATTGCTCGCGCTGCTTCAACATCACCGAAACCGATCCCTGTATGATCTGTAGTAACCCGAATCGTGACCAGGAAGTGATCTGCGTGGTCGAGGAACCACTCGATGTGCTGGCTCTGGATAAAACGGGTGTCTACAAGGGCCTGTACCACGTGTTGCATGGAGCGCTCTCGCCTATTGAGTGCATCGGAGTGAAAGACCTGCGTATCGAAGAACTTATAGAGCGTGTGCGCAAAGGGAACGTGCGTGAGGTCATTCTCGCTACCAATCCCAATTTTGAAGGCGAATATACCGCCAATCACATCCAGAAAGAACTGAAACCTTTCAACGTGCGCGTTACGGGCCTTGCGCGCGGCCTCCCGATGGGAGGTGACCTGGAATACGCCGACGAAGGCACCCTGGGCCGCGCTATCGAAGGACGGCGCGACCTGTAGGGACGCGGTTTACTGCGTCCTGTGGGATGCCAAAAACTGCTTGACATATACTTGTGGCTATGGTACACTCGTTCTACATTGTACAGGTGCAGGCATGGAGAGAGGCCTGTTTCCGCTTTCGCGACTCTGCCAGAGAATAAGTAACAGGGAACTGTGTACCTAGTAGTAGCAACTACACAATCGGTATTTCTTGCCACAATGAGGCGATGGGAGATTCCCCTCCCCTTGAGGGGATTGGCAGCATAAAAAATAAGGAGGAATGCAGGGAAGCGGAACAGCGCAATCTCTGTATCCAAAACCCTGTAATTGAGAGAGCCAATGAGTAAGAAGGATAAGTCTATGGTGGATCGAAGCAGTACAATTGTGTCTGCTGCCACAAGCGAGCGTGAAAAGGCAATCGAGCAAGCGCTTACCCAGATTGAACGTCGCTTTGGCAAAGGAGCGATAATGAAATTGGGCGATGTCTCCAAAATTCATGTTGAAGTCATCCCGACCGGGTCAATCGCGCTGGACCTTGCCCTGGGTGTCGGTGGTATTCCACGCGGGCGTGTCACAGAAATCTATGGCCCGGAGGCATCCGGCAAAACCACGCTGTGCCAGCACATTATCGCGAGCGCGCAGCGAGCAGGCGGTTATGCAGCCTTTGTAGACGCCGAACACGCGCTTGACCGCACCTATGCAGCTCGTTGCGGCGTTGACACCACTAACCTGTTGATCTCGCAGCCCGATACCGGTGAGCAGGCGCTTGAAATCGTGGATGCCCTGGTGCGCAGCAATGCCATCGACGTGGTGGTCATCGACTCGGTAGCCGCACTTACCCCACGTGCCGAAATCGAGGGCGAAATGGGCGACTCGCACGTGGGTCTGCAAGCTCGCCTGATGAGCCAGGCCATGCGTAAACTCACCTCAGCCATAAGCAGCAGCAATACCGCTGTTGTCTTCACCAACCAGCTGCGTGAAAAGGTTGGCGTAATGTTCGGCAATCCAGAGGTAACTTCTGGTGGCAAGGCGCTCAAATTCTATGCCTCGGTCCGGCTCGATATTCGTCGTACCGATACCATCAAACAGGGTACGGATGTGATGGGCAACCGAACCCGCGTGCGCGTGGTCAAAAACAAAGTCGCGCCTCCATTCCGCGTTGCCGAGTTCGATATTATGTACAGCGAAGGTATCTCCCGCGAAGGCGGCCTGATCGACCTCGGCTTAGAGATGGGCCTGGTCAAGAAGAGCGGCGCGTGGTTCAACGTCGGCGAAATTCGGCTCGGCCAGGGACGCGAGAATGCCAAAGAGTTTCTACGCCAGAACAGCGATGTTGCCTCCGCCCTCGAAGAGCAGATTCGCGGCAATATGACCGCCTTCAAAGCCGCCGAAATCGAAGGCGAAGAGGAAGATGACGACACTTTAGAAGAAGAGTAGTCTCTTCCCAGGTAAAATGAGGCGATCGCGAGGGTCGCCTCATTAGCGTCAAGTATCCGTTTCCGAGCTTCCAGGGCGACCGCGAGGGTCGCCCGTACAATATACGGATTTGTGATATGATCATCTCAAAACTGCAATAGGAGGGCATCAATGGGTACAGTACACTTCGATTTTAAGGGTGAAGTTGTAGTCGTGACAGGCGGCTCGCGCGGATTAGGATTGGAAATAGCGCACGCCTTTGGCTATGCAGGCGCACAGGTAGTGATCACTGCCCGCCGCGAACAGTGGCTTCAAGATGCCGAGAAATTCCTGAAAGAGCGCGCCATCTCCGCCTATGCAATGACCTGTGATGTCGCGGACGCCTCCTCAGTCGAACAAACCGTGCAGCAAATTCTAGAGAAGTGCGGCAAGATTGATGTGCTGGTCAACAACGCCGGTCTGACATGGGGCGCACCCGCCGAAAACCATCCCCTGGATCGTTGGCAACAGGTCATCAACGCCAACATTACCGGCACCTTCCTCATGTCTCAAGTCGTAG
>VBHV01000362.1 GCA_005881995.1 Chloroflexota bacterium
CACCGCCGGCCAACAAGAGCTGCCGGTGAGGTTGACGAGCCTGGCAGACATGGTGCAGTGGGCACAGAACTGGTCGCGCTCCCGCTCCATTTGGCCGTTTAGCTACGGGCTGGCCTGCTGTGCCATCGAATTGATCGCAGCCGCGTCCGCACCGCAGTATGATCTCGCTCGTTTTGGCTCGGAGGTGTTCCGTTCCAGTCCGCGCCAGGCCGACCTGATGGTGGTCGCCGGGACGGTCTCGGTCAAGATGGGACCGCGCCTGCGACTGTTGTGGGAGCAGGTGCCTGAGTCGAAGTGGGTGCTCTCCATGGGGAAGTCGCGCCAACTCAGGAGGCGAGTTCTACGATAGTTATTATACCGTAGAGGCGCGTCGATACGATTGTGCCGGTCGATGTCTCTGTCCCCGGCTGCCCTCCCCGTCCGGAGGCCCTGATTGAGGGCATCCTCAAACTGCGTGAGAAAATTGAAAAATAAGGCCTGAGGCTGCGCGATGAGGAAAAAAGCTAAAGATCATTTAGCTCTGCAGCAGAGAAGACTGAACGTCTGCATATAATAGAATGGTGAACAGCAGGAGCAGGGCGACACAAGAACAGGAGGTGAGAACATGAGTGAAGGATTCATCTCGCGCGGGTTTCGCGGCCGCCAAAAGCCTGGCGACCAGAGAGGACGCATCCCGCCAGGCCAGTATCTGGAGCGCGGCTTCCCCGTGCTCTCGGCCTGGGATTTCTCCATCGTAGGAGAGGTCGATCAGCCCAAACGCTCCTTGCTCAACGGTCAAACGTTTCTCATTGTGAAAGTCTTCTACGACCTGCAGATCATAGAGAACCTGTTGGATGCGCTGGACTTTACGCTAACGGTCCATAAGCTGCACGACAGCTTCTTTTTCCTCCAGGCCCATAGCTTCGCGTCATGAGAAAGCATGTACCAGCCCGCTTCACCAAAAGTGTGTAAGAGCCACTCCTCACCCAAATTACTACATATTTCTTGCGATCCGGCGTGAGGATCGCGCTTTGGAGAGCTTGCCAGAGGGAGGTTAGCGAAGCGACTAAGGGGAGATGCGCAAATCATCTCCCCCTCTACACAACATCCAGATCAGGTTCATAGGGTCAGCAGATCGCCCGGTGCGATTGCCTCTCAGCCAGATGGCTCCCCTAGCAGCGATAGAAGGCTCTTCTAGAGCGAATGCCTTACCGACTGCCGTAGGGGCCCGATTTATCGCGCCCGCATTGGTAGCCGGAATAAAGACACTATAATGTGCAATAATACTGCCCTAAGTATAGCACATTTCCTTAGAGCAGGTGATTGCGTTGCGTTATGATTGTGAAAAAAATTGCTTTTATTCTCATGAACCCTATGTTATACTAAGGCCGTGTTAACGGAATTTTGTATTACTACCTCAAGGAGACGCAAGAAATGAGCCAGTATCCTCCCAACCCGAACAATAATCCCTACGGGCAAAATCCACCTGATCCGAATCAGGGAACAGCATATGGCTCACCACCTTCAGGACCGGGACAGAATCCTTACAATCCCTATCCAAACAATCCAGGGACGAACCCGAATCCCTACGGGCCATATTCACCAAATCCGACTCAGCCAAATTCACCGTCGACGGGGCCTGGATCAAATCCCGATTATGGGTCTTACAACCCGTACGCGCCAAATCCACCTACGCCGGGGCCCGGTACCAATCCGAACTACAACCCGTATGATCCCTATGGGCAGACCGCGCAGGAAACGGCTCCGAGTTATAATCCCTACCAGGCGCCGGCGCCTCCTGCCCCTCCACCTGGAACCTTTCAACCCGCACCCTCTCAGCCGCCCGTAAAACCGCGCGGAGGACTTTCAATGAGAGTCATCATCCTGGCGGCGGTGGCGCTAATCCTGGTAATTGGCGGAATTGTCTTCGGCCTGGTTGCCTATAAAAATGGGCAAAATGCTAATGCCAACGCCACGGCTACCGCGCAGGCCAATGTCAATGCAACAGCTACCGCGCAAGCTAATGCAACGGCTACCGCGAATGCAGCTTTAACAGCGACAGCTATCGCCTCAACCTACCCCTTTAGTGCAAACCAGGTGCTGAACGATCCTTTGAGCGATAACAGTAAAAACAACGGGTGGGAAACCAGTCAATTCTGTAAATTTCAAGGCAGTGCCTACCACACTGTAGACCCACAAACCAATACGTTCACCTCTTGCTCCGCTGTGAAAACAGATTACACCAATTTTACCTTCGAAGTAGAAGCAAGCCTTGTGAGCGGTGATGGCCTTGGTATCGTCTTTCGGGGAGATGCCGCTAAAACACAGTTCTATCGCTTTGTCATCTATGACGATGGAAGCTATGGCGTTTATGTCTATGTGGATCCAACCGCCGGCAATACGCGCACATTAAAAACAGGGAACCTTGCACAGACGCCGACCTTGAGCAACACAAACACCATTGCGGTTGTTGCGCGCGGCACCACCATAACGCTGTACTTCAATCAAACCGAAGTTGTCACTGTTACCGATAGTACCTATACGCATGGTCAGATTGGTGTGGCAACGACCGATCTCTCGAAATCCGCCGATGCCGTCTTTAGCAACGCCAAGGTGTGGGCGCTGCCGTAAGCATTGTTGGTAGTGCATTATGACACTTAAAAGGGGGGCATCCAAATGATGCTCCTCTTATTTTATTCTTCTACTGATAATGCGCCGGTAGACCCAGGCATCCAGCATGCCGCGCAGAGCGCCAATCAAGCCCAGCGTGCATAGGCCAACAAAGAAGGCTAATCCCGGCTGGCTGAATGAATTGAAAAGCAATGTATGGCTGGCAGTCAGCCCACTCCAGAGGGAGGCCAGCACAACCGCGCCCACGAACATGAGCAGACCCGCCAGGGCACTGCTGCGCAAGAGCATGGGGAATGTCATCTTGTGCGAGAGCCAGACGGCCAGTACTGCTCCGGGGGTTGGCGCGCCTATCGCGGCGATGAAGAGAATGCCGAACACGCGCAAGAGCAGAGGATCGGTGCGTGGCAGACTGGTGGGCATCGATAAGGTTAAAATCAGGATCAGAGTGAGTGGAAGTAGCCCCGTCAAGGCTCCAATGATGGCTGATCGCCATTGCAACAGGTTACTCACAAGGAGTACCACGTAGGCCAGAAAGGGCAGGTGTATATCATTGGGGCGCGGAGACGCGCCAAAGCTAATGAAGAATCCACTCACGATGGGAGCGATCAGGGCAACGGCCAGGCTGCGATTAACATTGGTTGAAATACCTCGATTGCGTGTGATGCCTGTGAAGCAAATAGCGGCCAGGGGAAGCAGATTGATACTCGCGCCTGTCAGAATACCCAGGATGGCGGACGTAGCGGTTGCAGGCACGGTAGGCGCCAAGATAAGAGCCAGCACGAACAATTGCAAGAGGAGCGCAATGACGATCACACCATAAAAATAGAAGCGGCGCGCCTGGCGCTGCGCAATTGGTGTGGGAACGTGATTTATCGCGTCCTCGTCTGTCGTTTTGGGGGTCGCATTTATGGCCCCTTGCCTGGCCTGTTGGGGCAAGGGAGGGTTGGCTGATTGGGAGGGCCAATGCCACTGCCCCGGCTGGCGAGGGAACGGCATTGCGCCGCCAGTAGGAGCGATCGGCACCGCCGGGCTGGTTGGAGGTATTGCGCCTGCTGCCTGCTGGACTGGTATGGCTTGAGGGGGTTGCCAGGAAGAATCGGCTACAGTCAGGTCACTATTGCCACCATTTCCACCCAGGCGTAGGCCTCCGGGAGCGGCAAGGGCTGGCGAAATGGCGGCTCGTAAATCCGCCGCCATCTCCGTTGCACTCTGGTAGCGATCTCTGGGATTTTTAGCCAGTGCCTTCCTCACCACAAATTCAATCGCCGGTGAAAGATCGGGACGGATGCCCCGCATGGAAGGCACCGGTTCGTTGATTTGTTTGGAGAGGACTACAAAGGGGTTGGGCCCGGTAAAAGGAACAGTGCCTGTCAGCAGTTCATAGAGCATGATACCCAGCGAGTAGATATCAGAACGGGCGTCAAGTTCTTGCGCGCTGGCCTGCTCAGGTGAAGCGTATTCAGCCGTGCCGAGGAAATTTCCGGCGGTGGTGAGCGCGGGCATAGCGCTCAAACGCACAATACCAAAATCGCTCAAAAGCAGCCGTCCATCAGGGTGGAAGAGCAGATTGGCGGGTTTGATATCGCGGTGGACAACTCCCAGGCTGTGCGCGTAGCTGAGTGCCTCGGCAATCTGGCCGATATAATTGGAGACGGTGTTAAGATCAAACTGTTTGCCCTCGCGTTTCATCTCATCGATGCGTTCGCGCAGCGTCCCTCCGCGAATGTAGGGCATAACAAGGTATGCCAGCTGTTGTCCGTCTACTACCGCCTCGTCATACTCGTACACTGGCAAAATATTCTTATGTTCCAGCCTGGCGACCGTA
>VBHV01000363.1 GCA_005881995.1 Chloroflexota bacterium
GCTATGGCATTGAAGGGGTCACATCATGTTGCGCCTCCAGGACGTCGCAGTCACTTATCACAACATCGTCCCTGCTGTGCAGGGTGTCTCTCTAGAAGTGCCAGATAAGACGGTGGTGGCGCTGCTGGGAGCCAATGGCGCGGGGAAAACCTCTATTATCCGCGCCATCTCAGGACTACTGAACATCCACAAAGCCAGTATCGTGCGCGGTACGATTCATTTTGATGGCGAGGGCATTGATCATCTGAACACGACCCAGATTGTGCGGCACGGTATCGCCCAAGTACTGGAGGGCCGCAGGCTCTTCGCTGATCTCACTGTAGACGAAAATCTGCGCACGGGCGCTATCTCTGAGCGCGATACGGCGGCAGCACGACGCGCTTATGATCGCGTGATGGATCTGTTTCCGGTTTTGCGTGATCGCCGCAAGAGCCAGGCGGGCTACCTCTCCGGTGGCGAACAGCAGATGCTCGCGATTGGCCGGGGCTTGATGACAAATCCAAAGGTATTGTTGCTGGACGAACCATCGTTAGGACTCGCGCCTTTCATGGTGCAGCAAATTCGCGCGATCATCACTGAGATAAATGCCAGTGGTACTGCCGTATTACTGGTAGAACAAAACGCGCAGATGGCGCTCTCGGTTGCGCATCACGGCTACGTGCTGGAAACCGGAAAAGTTGTGCTGGCCGGGCCAGCCGCGGAACTCTTGCAGGACGAGAGCGTGCGCAAGTTTTACCTGGGGCTGCACGAGGGTGAAGAAAGTCTCAGTATGGGAACTGTTCGTCAACGTCGTCCCGAAAGGAAGTGGGACCTATGAGTGAGAGCAACGTTTCCAGGACGCAAAACGCGCCGAGATCAAGCAACGCGCCGCTGCTCTCCGTCGAAGATATCTCGGTACGCTTTGCAGGAGTGCAGGCGCTGGCGGACGTCTCCTTCCGCGTGCAGCCGGGAGAGTTGTTCGCGGTAATCGGCCCAAACGGTGCAGGCAAAACCTCGCTCTTCAATGTCATTTCTCGCGTCTACCAGCCTGTGAAAGGGCGCGTTACTTACGATGGGCGCGACTTGCTGCGACTGAAAACACACCAGGTGGCGCGCACCGGCATCGCACGCACCTTCCAGAATCTTGGGCAGTTTCCCACTATGAGCGTGATGGATTATTTGCTACTCGGTCGCCATACCCGCATGCGCAGTGGCATCTTTCTCGGCGGCATTTATCTCGGCCTGACCCGCAATGAAGAAAAAAGGAACCACGCTTACTGCCTGCACCTGCTCGACCTGATGGGATTGCAGCGCCTGCAAAATCATCCACTGGGCAGCCTGCCCTACGGATTGCAAAAGCGAGCCGATATAGCCCGCGCGCTGGCGTTGCAACCCAAACTGCTCCTGCTGGACGAGCCGGTCGCGGGCATGGGATTTGAGGAAAGCGAGGATATCGCCGCCGTCATTCTGGATATCAAAGAACAGCTCGGAGTTACCCAGATTCTGGTTGAGCACGATATGGCGCTGGTCATGGGTATCGCTGATCACGTGCTGGTGCTCGATTTCGGGCGCGTCATCGCGCAGGGCATACCGGCTGAGGTGCAGGCCAATCCCGACGTGATCAAAGCGTATCTGGGTGAAGAATTCGGCGGTGGAGTTGCCGCCATACCCATCTCAAGTGAAGAGAATTCCGCATAGAAGGTAAGGGCAACTCTCGCAGTCGCCCTGGAAGTCAAAATCGCTAGCAGGAGAGAAACGTGGCGTATTTTATTCAAATAGCCTTCGCGGGTATCGCGCTTGGCTGCATTTATGCCCTGATCGGCCTGGGCTTCACGATCATCTTTAAGGCCAGCGAGGTCATTAACTTTGCTCAGGGTGAACTATTGCTGGTGGGAGCTTACGTGGTTTCGTCAGGGGTGTACAACTGGCACCTGAACTTTATTTTAGCGGTAGCGCTAGGCGTTGTGGTGACGGTGGTGATCGGTCTGGTGTTTGAACGCTTTGTGCTGCGTCGCATGATTGGCCGCCCGGTCTTCTCGATTTTGATGATCACGATTGGCCTGGATACGATCCTGCGCACCGGCGTTATCGTGACCTGGGGATCAAATACTCTCCCGGCGGCTTCGCCATTCACCATTACGAACGGCTTTAACATTGCTGGCGTTCACTTTGGCTCGAATGACCTGTTGACAATTATTGTGACGGTCATTTTGTGCGTCATGCTCTTTTATTTTTTCCAACGGACCAGGTACGGACTGGCGATGCGCGCTACCGCGCTTGACCAGGAGGCCGCGCTGGCGGTGGGAATCGACATTCGCACCGTCTACGCACTGGCCTGGGGGATTGCCGCCGCCATGGCCACAATTGGAGGAGTCTTTCTTGCCATTGGTTCTTTCGCCATGGATCCCACGCTGGGCAGCGCGGCGCTGCTGGCCTTCCCTGCCATCATCCTGGGCGGTATTGACTCGATTCCCGGAGCAATCGTGGGCGGGATCATTATTGGCCTGGTACAGGACCTGACTTCCGGGTACGAAAACAACCTCGCCAGCTTTATAGCTCCAGGTATTCACACGATTACTCCCTACCTGGTAATGATTCTTGTGCTGCTCATTCGACCCTACGGCCTCTTCGGTACCAGAAAGGTGGAGCGAATATGAGCGCATCTTCCAGGGACGCGATGAATCCCATCCCTACATCTACCCCCAAGGACGCGATTCATCGCGTCCCTACACCATCGTCACGATTCCTGAGAGGCAAGGCATCACTGATAATTGCAGTTATTCTGATTGTAGCCCTTATTGTGCTTTTCTTCTCGGTTGCCAACGATGACTGGTTCTCGATTGTCAACTTTACGCTGATCGCGGCCATCGCGGCGCTTGCGCTCAACGTGCTTTCGGGATATACAGGCCAGGTTTCATTGGGCATCGCCTTCTTTATGGCCATTGGCGCGTACACGGCTGCTTATCTTGGCGGTGACGTGCCTTCATCTCCACTCGACCCACTTGGCCTGGGCCTGCCGTTTATTATCTGGCTCCCGGC
>VBHV01000364.1 GCA_005881995.1 Chloroflexota bacterium
ATGCCTGCGCCAGTGTCGCGGTAGGCACCGAGGTCAGCAAGATCCATTCCAGGGCCTCCACACCCTGGGGCGGTTCGGGTTCCCACACCCGTATCACCCACACCACCAGCGGACGTCCCTGGCTCGCTGGCTGGTGCTCCGGCGGCAACAGGCGCAGGCAGCCAAAGCTGAGCACTACGTGCGCCACGCGCGCTTTGGTCTGCTTGCTCGCCTCCAGGTGCAGGTCCTGCTCACCCACCGCCGACCAACTCCGCATCACCTCGAACAGATGCTGCGGCTTGGCTGCGGCTGGCTGCCCAGCCCGCGGCCGATGGTGCGAGCGTGGCGGCAGCGGGGCATCGGCTTGCTCCACCAGCAGATCCACGCAGCGATCCTGCGCCGCGCGCACCACAAAGTCGCACTGCTGCTGTCGGCACAGCCACAGGAACGAGAACATGTCACTGTAGCGATCTCCCACGTGGATCCACTGCACCCCATCGGGAGGCGTGCCGATGGCTTGCACACTGCGTTCCCACACCTGCGACTCGCGCTCGCGCTGCTCCCGCTGCCGCTTGGTTTCGCCCTTGGGAGCGGGCTGGCGCAGAAACGGCTCCTGATGCATCAGCCCCAGTACATCGCGACTCTGGGGCACCACCGCCAGCACGCTCTGCAACAGATAGCCGTGATGGGTGCCGTTGCCGATGGGTCCCAGCCCCGTGGTCGTGGGGTGCTGCTGGTAGTCCACTTCCGTCGTATCTTGGATCAGCAACACCTGCTGCTGCTTGCTCGCCTGCTCTCTCGTCTGCGCTACATGCGGCCCGATCAACTGCTCATAGGTCACATCCGGCGTCTGCAAGAAGCGATAGGTCGCCTCCAACGCTGCCTCATCAGGCAGCTGCGCGGGCAAGGAGGCTGCTGGATGCTGGGCGATGGCGCCAGCAATGGCCACGGCTCGCTGCGTGCGACGCACGTCACCCAGGTGCACGCTGCCAAAGGTCTCTTCGGCCCACTGCAGGGCCGACAACATGCTGCTCGCATTCATCTTTGGTACTCTTTCTCTCGAACGCTTCTTCATCCTTCCTTGATGGATTCTACCACCTCTCGACGAGAAACTTGTGATAAACAGTCAGGGCGACCGCAAGGGTACGCCCGTACAATATACGGGCGGATCAAGCACAAGCCACGTGCGTATATTGTACGGGCGCACCCTTGCGGTCGCCCTGGCTGAGGTTAACTTATAAATAGTCCGGCATTTTGTAACTCTTCTCTCAAGGCTCGCAGGGTGCGATTCTTCTCTTGCAGGCTTGTTATGTAGGTTGTCCACTTTTCATGCTCGCCGAGCTTCTGGTACAAATCTCGTACTCTTAGCAGGTATTGGCATGCCTGCTGATAGCTTCCGCGTCCTCGCTGGCTGATGAGCCTCTCAATGTGCTTCTGGTAGATTTCGATGGATTCACGGGGGAGGGTAGCTTCGGCGGCTTTGGCGACCTCGATCTCTATGCTGCTATAGCCGTAGAAATAGCCACTTCCATAGGCGGCTGTATAGCCTCGTGCCTGGCTGGTTCTAAGCAATACCAGCGCTTCCATGATATCGCCTTCATCGAGGGCGACCTGGATCATGAGGTAAGTATTCTGTGTCTTTTTCAAGTAGGCCATAATCTTGGGTCGCAAGTCTTCCCAGCGATCGAGCATTTTGGCAAGCAGGCGTATCTCCTGGTAGTAGGCCAGGACGGGCGGTTGTTTATAGAACAGTTCTAAAGCCATGTCCAATCCTGCCACTTTATCGTTGCGCGCCAGGTAATACTTTTTCAGCCAGTCTAGCAGACGCGTGTCGTTCGATTTTTTGGAGCGCTGCTGTATCATCTTCTCGGCTTCGGTATGGTGTCCATGTTGAACGAAGATATCGGCGATGCTCATCAAGTCGTAATCGCCTTCTCTTTCGGCGTCCCGAATTGCTTCTTCCAGTCTGCCTAACGTCAAAAGGCGCTCGACAGCATCTCCGATACGCCCTGTTTCCCGGCAGACACGCAGGTATGCTTCATCGTCCAGATCATCGGCTTCCAAATCCAATAGGAAGCCGCCATACCATTGATCGCGAAACCTGGTTCCCCAGCCTGATTTGTCGGGCCTGGCAATCTCTTCGCGAACCCACCCGGCGATCATGCGCCGTTCATCAGGCGAGGCGTGCTTGAGCAGGATATCGGGGGCTTCTTCACCGATGCCAATGCCACCAGCCTTTACATCAAAATTGAAAGCTGTGAAGAGTACCTGCATGATGTGTTCGCGCAGCGCTTTGTCATCCTGCACGTTAGCCAGGCATGTGTCCAGTTCTTCGACACAGTCGTTGATGACGCTGCCTAACTCACCTTCGTCGTCTTCGTAGGAGTAGAAGTTCTCTATTATGCCGTTTATGATACTCTCGTAGACTGTCACGGCGCTGGCATAATCTCCCTCCTGGACGAATTCGTCGGCAGTTTCCTTCACACTCGACAACTCGTCTCCGACCTCATAGGTATCGCCCCATTCGTAGCCGCCGTGTTGAAACGCGTTATTTACCTGGCGACGGTATATCTCCGGGTTGGCGGCTGCTTGCTGTTTGTTCACAGTTTGCAGCAATGACTCCAATTCTGGTTCGCGGCGCAACATCTTTTTGATCAGCGAGATGAGTTCTGCTTTAGTACTCTGTTCCAGCAGTTGATCTACTTCAGGCTGTTCGAGGAATTTTTCGGGGTCATGTATCCACGTCAGCAATAACGCGGCGACGTGTTTGCAATGGCCTCCCAGGGGGCAGGAGCACTGGTTACTCACGATACCGGCATTGTTGAATGCCACTTCAACACGGTACGCTTGTGAACGCGAGCCCTGGCAGCGTGCCTTCAAGGCCATGCCCTGTTGCCTCGTGTTAAAGATGGCGTCGCTATTGTAATAGGTTTGTCCACGCTGGAAACTTGCGGGGTCTATAATATTGCGAATGTCTTGCTCTGTGATGGTGGGAATGGTGTTCATATCTCGCCCCTTTTGTATGCTGACCTGCTGTACGGCGTAATGGTAACACGAACGCGGGTAGATTGCACCTTTTAGCAGATGCTGTCTCCGCAAGTTGATGATTAAATATGGCCATCTGGGAGCGTAGAATGAGCCGTTTCTGGT
>VBHV01000137.1:0-422 GCA_005881995.1 Chloroflexota bacterium
CAGAACTCGAACATGTTGGCGGTATCTATGCCAAACTTTTCCACCTCTTGCGTGTTTGTTGAAACGGCGACAAAGTGTTTGGCGACCGCTTGCGTGTTGCCCAGAGCGTTGACGCACCACTCTCGAGCCGAGCGTGCGTTGGTCAATGTCTCCTGTGTCGTGAAGGTTTTGGAGGAGACGATGAAGAGCGTCTCCGCGGGGTCAAGGTCGCGGGTGACTTCCACAAACTCGTTGCTATCTACGTTGGAAACGAAGCGCACCGTCAGATTGCGATCGCTGTAATACTTCAGGGCGTCGTAAGCCATGGATGGGCCGAGGTCTGAGCCGCCAATACCGATATTGACGATGTTGCGCATACGTTTACCGGTATAGCCTATCCAGGCGCCGCTGCGCACGCGCTCAGAGAAATTCGCCATCTTGTC
>VBHV01000137.1:594-10167 GCA_005881995.1 Chloroflexota bacterium
AGCTTCGGCTGCGAAACGCTCGCCGCGCTTAGGATCATCGGCAAAGAGCTTGCGCAAGTGCAGATGTTGCGTTTTCTGGTAATGCTCAACCAGGGCTTTCCATGCAGGGCGCTCTGTGAGCGGTGTCATAGTGGTAGACATGGTGAAATGCTCCTTTTTACGGGCCTTCTGTCCTTTCCAGGTGACCACCAAACTCGTAGCGCATAGCGGACATCAACCGGTTGGCAAAATCAGCCTGGCCACGCGAAGCGAACCGCTCATAGAGCGCGGCGGTCAACACATGGGCGGGTACACCTTCATCGATGGCGGCACCAATTGTCCAGCGTCCCTCGCCGGAATCTGAAACGCGGCCGCCGAAATTGGACATATCGGGATCTTTGAGGAGCGCGCTGGCGGTCAGGTCGAGCAGCCACGAGCCGATGACGCTGCCGCGCCGCCAGACTTCGGACACATCTGCCAGGTTCAAGTCATACTGGTAGTATGCCGGGTCGCTCAATGGTGCTGTTTCGGCGTCGATGTTTTGTTGCTGCTTGCCAATATTAGCGTGGCGCAGGATGTTTAGCCCCTCGGCATAGGCGGCCATGATGCCGTACTCGATGCCATTATGCACCATTTTGACGAAGTGGCCCGCTCCGCTCGGTCCGCAATGTAAATAGCCTTTCTCGGCTGTGCCGCCGACTTGCTCGCGTCCAGGCGTGCGTGACGTTGCGCCGACGCCAGGAGCCAGGGCCTCGAAGATTGGTGAAAGACGCTGTACAACGGCGTCCTCGCCGCCAATCATCAGGCAGTAGCCACGGTCCAGACCCCACACTCCACCGCTCGTGCCGATATCCAGGTAGTGAATGCTTTTGGTCTTCAGCTCCCACGGAGGCGGCGGGTACCATCAGCCAGATAGCTCGCGGCGTATCCAGTTGCTTGACAAGCTCAGCCACCGAGGTTGTACCTGAGGATATCGCGCTTTCTTTCAAAGCTCCCTGTACGGTGCTGTCGTGGCGTGCCATGCCAACCACAGTATGGCCATTACGCAGCAGCCTTTTGGCCATATTCGCGCCCATGCGCCCAAGTCCAATCAATCCAAGTTGCATAAGTCTGTTCCTTTCTGTTTACTACACTGATAACATTATGCACGACCAGCAAGGGCAGGGGCAAGCCCAGCCCGTACCCTACACGAAGCACAACACGACCCGTATAGGGTACGGGCTGGGCTTGCCCAGCCCTGGTCGCTCTAGCTAGTATTGACAACACCACTATGAAAAGTTATGCTTCCATTGTTGGTAGTAAAACATGACGAATAGCTTAGACGAGAGAAGCCAGGTGAGCAAATACCACGTTTTTGGGAAAGCGAAAGCTCTTATACCTGTCAGGAAAGAGAGCTATTCTGCTTCGTCATGTGTAAAACTGGGCATTCATTATCCACCTTCCACTTCATCTTCCTTTACACGTTTGCGAGAAGCGGCGTGTAACATCGCGCTTAACGCGGCAATGATTGCGCTAGCATAAGTCGCGCCTATACCCTACTCCAGAAAAGAAACACCTCATCCTTAGCATCGAAAAATATACGTGTTTTGTGCCTTTTTCACTTCTTAGCACGATAGGAGTGTATTTTCATGACAGCAAGAATGTACTCACAGCGTCTCGGCGTGATCGCAGACGACCAGTTTCAAGCTGCTCTCGACCACTTTAAGCTTGGGACTTTTATCAAAGCAGAGCCGATCCCCTTTGGTAATTTTGGGCAGAACGCGTTCGTCACGAGTAGTCAGGGCGAGTTCGTCCTGCGCGGCCAGCCGCATTTCTGGTGGCAGTTCCCTACCGAAGAGTTTTATGTGATGAGTTTCAAGCATGCCTGTTGATGGAAGACTACAAGGAAGATAACCTGGTGTTGACCCAGGAAAACTATAGGTGGCGTGTCAGCGGCGTTTTTGATTTCATGCAACTCCACTTTGGTGATGGTGAGGCGGACCTTTCACGCCCAATTGCCTGGTACCTGGCCCGGAACCCCCAACTTGCCCGCGAATTCGCACAAACCTACCTGCGCAAAAAACCACCTCGTCCAGGTTTTGCGAAGCGTTTTCCCGTGTACATGCTCCAGGACCGCGCTATCCTCTGGGAGTTCTTTCAGCGACATGGCTTGCGCTGGTGGGACGAGAAGTGGACGTTCCGCGACTGGGCCAGTCAATATGTCTCGGTCGATGTGATTCTCTGACATCTCTTATACTGCTGGCGAACCGCAGGGCGACCGCAAGGGTCAAGGGCCCTGCACCCTACATCCGCTCATCCCCCGCCCTTACAATGACTACGAAGGGGTCGCCGACAGTATCATCTCTTACGAGGGCCCGTATTCAGGCAGCCATATACCGAGAAGAACAAGTAATACGCTGGCTACACCTATGGGAAGAAATGCCAGGGCGGGCAGGTGGAAGAGATCCCATAGCCCTCCGCCAATAAATGGTCCGACGAAGGCAGTGCTATAACCCAGCGAGAGCGTAGTCCCGGTCAGGCGTGCAACCTTTCCGGGAGCTGCTAACAATGGAGGGAGCGCGAGAGCCAGGGTGAAGACCAGCGCTGAACTTGCGCCAAGCAGCGCCGCCCAGAGGTATTCCAGTCCTGCCGGTGCAAATACCCAGCCTACAATAGAGGCTGCGCAGATGAAGCCAGCGGACACAAAAGGCCAGCGACGACCCATCAGCCGCTGCGCGAAGAATGTGACGCCCAGGCTGGACGGTATTTGCGCCGCGTTGAGGATGGTCAGGGCTAATGGCGTGAGGTCCGCGTGGTGAATGGCCTGGTTATACGCAGCAATCCAGCTGTTCATGCCAAAGTAAATCAGGCTGCCCGCGCCAAGCAGAAAGCCGAAATGGAGGGTTTTGATAGGCGTTTTCTCAGTATCAGCAGATGGGGAGGACGCCATAAATCGCGTCTCTTCAGGGGATAGCGACGCGAGCGTCATCGGAGGCGCAGGCGGAGCGAGCCAGAGCCAGATTGCGAGTAACACAACCAGGGGAATGCCCCAGAAGATGAATGTGGCAGGCCAGGCATCATTTCCCAGGAACCTCATCATTAGCGGGACAGTGGCTCCCGCTCCTATTGTTTCACCGATGATCAATCCATCGGTAAAGAGGGCTGTTACAAGGCCAATATGCGAGGGGAACCAGCGGCGGATCAACACGGGTACCGTTGTCTGCGTCAGGGCTATACCAAGACTCAGGAGCACGGTGAAGAGGTAGAGCGAGAAGACTGTGGTCCAGAGGCCACGCATGATAGTGCCAAGCCCCAGGAGTAGCAATCCCCAGGTAACTGCCCGCCGTCCACCAATCTTCTCCACCAGCAATCCTGAAGACCAGGCGGTAGCGCCCATGATGAGGATCGGCAGAGCCGTGAGCAGCCCTGAAGCTGTATAGGAGAGGTTCAGATCATGTTGGATGAGCGGTAATACGGGAGGTACTGCCAGGATGACCGAACGTATATTGATGCCAACGATTAAGAGTAATGCACAAACAAATAAGCTATGCCAGGTATTTGTAATACGCCCCTCTGTTGATGGGAGTGTTGAAGTTTTCAATGATGCCTTTCATGTATGCGGGTTGGAATGCTATTTTCATTATGCACTTGAGCGGCGTGGTGTCAATGGGGAAGGACAAGAGGGTTCGATTAAAACTAGGGGCTGAATGTAGGGGCGCAATTCATTGCACCCACCTGGGAGGGCGATTTACACGATAGAGGGCGCAATTCATTGCGCCCCTACATGTGGTAACGTGGTTGGTCTGTTGGATTCATGCGTGATCTCCAACAGGTTCTCTTAGCTGATCGATCTGCTTCAGCCACATGCCGAGTTTCACCAGGAGTGCGCCGAGTCCATAGACTGCATTTTTGCCTATGTTTCGGCGTCGTTTCGGCAGTTTAGCCAGCAGACGCCTTTGCTCCATCTCGCGTTGGAGGTCAAGACGACGCATTTCAAGCGCCTTCTCGTAAAGGTAATAATTCGGAGCCATGAGATTGTTTCCTCTCTTTGTTCGATTGCGACTACTTTTCCAGTTTCAAGAGCGACGACTTCTACAGCGACAAAAAACCGTGGGACTGAGTTTTTCTGCCAGTGCCCACGGTTGAGAAGATTTCTTCACCTATGTTTCGTTATCCTGAACCAGGTGGAACTCCTCGCGGGAAAGGCAGACTCTGGCCATACACAAAGGAGATGCGCAGCAGAGCAAACGTAGATGTACCAGGAATCCAAAGCTTTTTGCATTCCTGTGGCATTACATGAATACCAGCCGCATCCCAATTGTGTTGACAGGGCATGGTTGCAGTTGCCATTTTTGCATCTCCTTTCATCAGATTTGTTTTCGTACAGCAGATACGTTGTTTTTATTCTGCTATATATAGGTAGACGTAAGCAGTAGCCGTTTTTAAAGTATGAAGATTGAGCTAACCAGACAGCACCCTTTCTCTGCTGGCATACGTGTAGAGATCAAACAGGGAAGAGAGCATACTAATGAGTAGGACAACACCTTATCAAGGCAAATATATACCAGATACAGCACCAACCACTATTGAAAATGATCGCCAGAGACATACACGTCGCGTGGCTACTCATACGCTCTGGGTGCTTGGCCTGTTTGCCTTGATTGCAGCTTCTTTCACCGTTCATTTCCATCCCGGCCCCTGGCCGTTCGACCTGCAAACAACGATAACCGTACAACATACCCACCTGGTGCCTATAATAGCTGCCTGGCTGAACCTCGTGAGTTTCGTGAACGATCCAATCGCCAGCACAATAGCCTTAATTGCCTGGTTAGTGATATTCTCGCTCATAGGGATCATCCAGAAAGTTCGGCGCTGGTTTGTGACAGGGCTGTTCATCTCTTTAGGCACGGCAGTGCTAGACGGCATTGATGGACTAATCAGCTTGATTGTCGCGCGTCCGCGTCCAGGCTCGCCGCTCATTCACGTCTATCAACCTGAGCCATTTCATAGTTTTCCCTCCGGTCACGTCGAAAACGACCTGGTCTACTACGGCTTTCTGCTTTACCTGTCCTTGAGCAAACCGGTACGCCGGTGGCGCTATCGCTGGGTCTTGATCCCGTTCCAGGTCTTTGCCGTCCTGGTCATCGCAACGATAGGCTATTCGCGTATCTACGAGGGGTCACACTGGCTCACCGATGTGCTGGGCGGATACCTCTCCGGCGCAATCTTGCTCGGTTTCCTGATCTTTCTCTATCGCAGAGTTATGCAAAAAATCGATGAGCATCGAGCGAAGAAATCTGCTCGGCAAGCCGTCTCCGCCCGTCCTGCTTGAGAGGGCAGCAGCGTGTTGGCAGGACGGATAGGTGCCCTCACAAGAGCGGTGTGATGGAATTATACGGACACATAGGTGTGTTCGTATTATAAGGGTATAATTCGTAATGACAACAAGCGTCGAGTTATGGAATTGTTGGGGTTGGCGTAGGGACAAGGGGCGGGGCAGCGGATGGGCGGGGGCCTTGTGCTTGTCCTGGTTGGGGAATCGAACAAACACGGAGGACAAGCACAAGGCCCCCACATCCGCCCCACACGGCCCCTTGTCCCTACGTATGAGGTTAGCCAGGAGATGTGCGCTTTCCCAGGAAGTTGTACCAATTTTTGCAACGAAAGGATGAGGTAACAAAGATGACAACAGAACGGCAGAACAACCAGGAACAAAATAAATCGAGCGATCAGGCTGAACAGAATAAGACAGCTCAACAAAGTAACAATGCTCAGCCAGGCAATGCGAGCGAAAGTCCACTGTATGGTGGAAAAGGCGATCAAGGGCAGATGGACAATGCTGTGGGACCGGAAAGATACAGTTACCATGGGCCTCACGGCAATTATGATCCCAACGAGGGAACTGCTCCAGATGGCTATGGCGACCAGGATCAGTTTGGCGACGTAGACGGCCAGGACCCCTACAGTAACCTGGATGACACGAGTGACCTGGACGATGCAAGTGACCTGGGTGATACCGGTAACCCGGATGACACGAGTGACCTGGATGATACGGAAAATCCGGGCGATACTGCGGGCGGCGAAGGACTGTACGATCTTGACGAAAGTCTTTATGGCCTCGCAGAACCGCTGGCTAAACCTGGCGACGTTTCTCGCAAGGGCAGCGATAAGGATCGATTGGGCACACGGGGCAGCCAGGACCAGTACGGCTACCAGCAATGAACGGCTATGGCTGGAGTTCACCACTCTGGACGCGCGTCAGTAAAACCGTCCAGGCGAGCTTCTGCGGCATGGTGGTAGGGAGCGCGAAGGTGTAGGACGTATCGTGATCTCCCACACTCCGAAGCTCGAACTCTAAGCGTTTCACTTCGAGTGCATCCAGTTTCTTGCGCTGTAAGAACTCATCTATAGTAATGGAACTGGACACCAATCCCTGGTTCTGACGATTGAGCATCTCGTCCATGGCTTCAGCCGATGAAGCCATGAACACACGCACCCGCTCTTTAGGCATACAGCTATATGTCCTCAGGAACATTTGCACAGCCTGAAGTGAGGTCAGCGTAGTAGATCGCCACTTCCAGGTTGTCAGCGGATCCATCTGATTCGTTTGATTCGTGTAATTCGTTTGTAATGCGATCCGAAAGTACATCATAACATACATTCTTTCTCAGTTTTTGTTGATACATTTTTATCTCAGAAACAACTGTCATGATGTAGACGATGGGATTGCTCTTTTTTTAGCTACTGGCTTTTTGGGCAATTCGTCTTGACAGGAATTTGAGCGATGGAGTATGCTGCATATGAAAAGTGCGGTATACAGGTGTACTGCTCTTATGCATATTTAACCTCAAGTGTATTAGTTTGTCTTCCCTCGGCGCAAAATAGTATAAGACGTGAACAAGTAGTATCGGAAAAGTTGCGGTCTCCAACGTCTCTTTGTATAGGCAGTGCAGCATGGATCTCTAAGCATGTAAACATTACTGGCATACGCGAAAAGGGAAGCAGGTTAGAACGATGGGTACTCGTATGGAAGAAGCGTTACGCTCGATGGATCTCTCGCTGCTTGAGAGCCGCTGTGGAAACGAGTTGAACAAGCATCGCCGCAAGCAGCCCGCCGACGAACGCTTTTGCCTGGAAATTTTCCGCCGTGCCATCGCCCAACAGATTGACCAGGCATGGTCGGCGTTGCAACAGTGTTTCGGTGAGATCGTGCGCATCTGGCTGCGCAGTCATCCCAGCAACGATATCGCGTTACAGCGTGATACAGAAGAGAACTACGTCTCACAAACCTTCTCGCGTTTCTGGTATGCCGTGCGCTCACAGCGCGTAGAATTTTCGAGTTTGAACGCAGCCTTGAGCTATTTACACGCGACCCTCAACGGCATTCTCACCGATACTTTGCGTTCACAACTGCGCTCAAAAAATGTGCCGCTCCCCGACCCGGGTTTTCCTGAGGAGCCCGCGGTAGAGGATAGCCATGATAGTTCTGTGACATGGGAGATCATCTCGAGCCTGCTGGCTGACCAGCGAGAACGACGGGCTGCCTACCTGTTGTATTACTGCGGCCTCAAACCCAGAGAAATCGTGCTGCGCTGCCCCGAAGAATTTGTCGATGTGAAGGAAGTCTATCGCCTGAACTGCAATATTGTTGAACGACTGCGGCGTAATCGCGACCGATTGCGCTGGTTACTCGGCGATGGGGAAGGATAAGCCATTATGACAGACCGCATGCATGCCTCGGCTCTTAGCGAGGAAGAGTTGATGAGCGTTGCTTACGACGATGATATACTTTCAGCAGACCAGCGCACGCATCTTGAGCAGTGTACCATCTGCCAGCAGCAACTTGCCATGTACACCACGACCAATGAGCTTTTGAGCAGCAAACTCTACCGCACCCTTTGTCCGAGCGCAGTCAACCTGAATTACTACTGCCTGGGCGTGGTATCAGAAGAGGAGCGCATGCAGATCGCCAATCACCTGTTGGATTGTCCAAGTTGCGCCGATGAAGTCGCGGAAATACGCCGTACCCAGGCGAGCGTGGAACTCTATCCTCCTGGGGCGTGGTCGCCCGTTGCCGCGCTGCGCCGCATTTTCGCCACCCTTGTCGTCCAGCAGGCGCAGCCGGTCACTCGCGCGATGACTCCTGGAAAAGGCTGGCCCCGCCAATACCGGGCCGAAACTCTCGACCTGTCGCTCCACATCTCGCGCGCCAGCAACGGCGAAATTCTATTACTGGGCATCATCACCAGCGCCGATCCCAACGAGCCAGTTGATGCCTTCGAGGGAGAAAAAGTGGGTCTCTATTTGGCTTCAGAGGACGCGATAAATCGCGTCCCTACGGATGGGGGCGAAAAAGCAGAAGACATCCTCTCTCGCTTCACTACCGAGGTAGACGACGTGGGCAACATCGTGCTGGAAGACATACAACCAGGTAATTACGTGATGATTCTACACTTACCTGACCGGGAAGTCATCATCGAAGGTCTGAACATCGACCAGGCGTAGATGCTGCCCGGCGGCAGGTTCAGTATACATGAGCACTTCTCTATTCATGCATAGACTCTGGGAAGGCTACTTGTAGAGTATGGACAACACAGTATTTTTATCACAGCTGCGCGAAAGCAGCCTGGAAGAAGGCCGTGCCTTCATTGAAGCGCACCTCGATGAATTAACCGACCATGCCGCTATTGGCGATCTGATGGCAGACGAAGCCCTCAAGCAACTCCACCACCTCTCACTCAAACTCTCGGAACTACTGATTTTTTTTGGTGAGATTACGCAAAACTTGTACGTGCATGCGCTTGGACTCAAGGCGAAGGGAGATGTGCTGGTTCAGATCCGGCATCATAAGGCAGCTCTAGAGTGTCTGGATGCTGCTGGAGAGGAATTTTTGAGTCTGGGAGATAAAAGAAATTGGGCGCGCTCACGCATCAGTTGGATTATTGGGGCAACTTCTTTGAGTCGTGTTGAAGAGGCGCTAGAACAAGCAGCACGTGCCCGCGAGGTATTTGAAAGCCTGGATGAGCTTTATTGGGTTTGCGCTATCGATCATAATACGGCGTGGATATATAAACAGGTAGGGCGATATCATGACGCCACTTTGCTTTACAAACACTTGCTGACGGTCTATCCAAATATAAAAGACCAGAGTGAGGTTTACATCAAACGTGCTATCGCTATGGCAAAAGGGAATCAAGCGACAACGCTGGCCTGGCAAGGCGAGTTCGAACAGGCATATCGACTTCAACAGGAAGCACAAGACACATATATCGAACTCAAAGAAACAAACATGGTAGTGAACTCGGAAATTAACCTGGCAAATTTCGATTACACGCAGGGCTACTATGGTTCCGCATTACGGCGCTACTATCAAGCACAAGATATCTTGATACAGAATAATAGTAATAACCCGAGGTTGATATCTGATCTTAAGCTCCAAATAGCTAATGTTCTCGTAAAACTAAATAGAGCCGACGAGGCATGCCAACTAGGATACGAAGCCATTGAAATACGCAGACGACTTGGTGCATCATTAAACACAAGTAATGCACTTCGTGAATATGCGACGATACTTGGCGCATCAGGAAAATTGAAAGAGGCTCTAGCTGTGTCTAA
>VBHV01000137.1:10337-11115 GCA_005881995.1 Chloroflexota bacterium
GCTACGGGCCGAGATACATCTGGATCGAGAACACCAGGCTATCCTCTTGCAGGAGGCAGTATCGCTTTGTAAACAGGCAGCATTACAGGCCCGTCAGCGTGGTTTACAGGAAGAGCGTTATAGGAGCCACTACCTCCTGGGACGCCTCTTTGCGCTGCAAGGGGACCCCGCAAAGACAATGAGACACTTCGGCGCGTCTATTGCTCAAATTGAGCGCATACTGGATAATCTGGTTTTTGACCTCTCACCTTCCTTTCTGCATACTGCATGGACAGTATTTGAGGACACTATTGCACTTTGCCTTCAATCCCAGCAACAAGAGCGAGCTTTCAACTATCTTGAACGAGCGCGCTCCTTAGCCCTCCGTCAATATTTACACATATCGAAAAGTATCTTTGAAGGAAAAGAGGAACCAGGAGACAGATTTCCCTCACGAGCAATGCATACGGACCGTGTTATGATTCTACGGACACAAGACGAACTTAAAACATGGCAGGATCGATATCGCAGTTATAGCACACTACTTACCCAGGTAGATACTTCCGTTTCTCCATCTGTTGAAAGGGGAATTATCGAGGCTGAAGTTCAGCAATGTGAAGCAAAACTGAACGAGCTCTTTTAACGCCTATACCTTCAACAGGCAACAACAAGGCTTACACCTGGTTCAAAAAAGCGTAGAAAGGACAGAGGCTATTTCGAAGTTGGGCAAATGCGACAGCGCCTGTCACCCAATCAACTGATTCTGGCTTATTTTCTATATAAGGACAGCCTGGTCATT
>VBHV01000137.1:11245-13825 GCA_005881995.1 Chloroflexota bacterium
ACCTGTTAATAGCTCCTGTACAGGCACTACTACTCCCACAACCTGGATGTCTAACCATTGTTCCCTATGGACCATTACACACTCTACCGTTTCATGCTCTTTATGACGGCTCGCATTACCTGATCGAGCAATTCGAGGTCAACTACTTGCCGGCCAGCAGTATACCTATGATATCTGTCGGAGATAAGTCTGCATTTCCCTCCAAACCCCCATTGATCTTTGGGTACTCCGGTCAGAGACATCTACAACGTGCCCTCGAAGAGGCAAAAATCCTGGCCGCTTTGCTGAAAGGACACTCCTATCTCGAAGATGAAGCCACGATTGCCCGGCTGATTGAGGAAGCGCCCGGCAGTCCTATCATTCATCTGGCAACTCATGGTGATAGTCGGCTGGACGCGCCTAATTTTTCCTCTGTCTTGCTGGCTGAGGGGCGCTTCAATGCCATCGATGCTTTCAGTTTGAATCTCCAGGACTGCGAACTGGTGACGCTGAGCGGCTGCGAGACCGGGCTGGCATTGATCGGTGGCGGCGATGAGCAGTTGGGCCTGGGACGCGCATTCCTAGCTGCAGGCGCAAATACACTGGTGATGAGTCTCTGGCCTGTAGATGATGATGCTACTAGTGAGTTGATGCAACTGTTCTATCAAAATCTTCTGCACGGAGACGGTAAAGCACAGGCTTTACGTGGCGCTCAATGCGCTTTTATTCATCGGTCGCATTCAATTTATACTCACCCATACTACTGGGCGGCGTTCCGCCTCGTTGGTGACGTTGGTCCTTTGAAATTTCATATGTCAGAATTTCCTTCCGCGGGACACGAAATTCAATCCTTAAAAAAGTGATGTGAGAGCGTCTCAATATCGAGACAGGCGTAGTTCTGATTCAGAGCTGCTCCTGCATTCGCATTGAAGGATACACCCATCTTCAGAAGAAAGAATTTCATAGCAGGAGGCAAAATCCATGCAAAGCATGAACAGCGCAACCAATCCAGTCTACTGGTACACAAACCAGGTAATCATCACGTACTATTCTTCTATCGAGCTAAAGCTCGACGACCGAGCCTTTCGCCAGGCTGTTAAGGACACTATTGCTGGTTGCGAGCGAGATATCCATCAGGACATTCTCAAGGACACGTACACGCTACATCGAGATACCACCAAGAACACGGCTCTAGCTGGGAATGATGGCTCCGATGAACTTAGCGGGATATATATATTTCCCGCTCCTCCCACCAGGCTCATACCAGGGCATAATCCCCTTGCTATTCTTGCTGTCCCCTACACCATTAGTATCGATTCGGGAAAAATGCCAACCACGCAGAACATGGCGTCAATGCCTGGAAATGGGGGAACAGGCAATATGAGCGGTGATGAGAAAGATCATACCCTGATAGTTATCGATCATCTCCATAAACACAACACTGTAAATAAGACACCTTTCGACGCTATGCCACACTGGTTCTGGTCGGGTACTGGTGACGAGACACATGGTTGTCCAGTCAGTCCTCCCATTCCAGTACCGGACAAGGGAAAACCAGGAATGTGGAAGATGAACTTTGCGTTTCCTAATGGTGAGCCCTTACAAGGGAAAACCGGTGAAGGGGTAGTAGTGTTTGTGTTGGATACCCTCCCTCCATCTCAAACCCTTAAGAACCTCTCGCAGCCTGATGCTCCTGATTATATAAAGAGGAACGTGCTCCTGCAAAATATGATTACAGGCATAAAGAGCGAGAAGTCAATCGCCGAAGCGTCCGCTATCAACTACAATTACAACTTCAAGGTGCCTGGTGAACAGGATACAGCCAAGACCGGCAAAGATGTCTATGGGCGGCTCGTCGGCTTTCCTATGCGCGATCATGGTCTAAGTATTGCGGGTATCATACGTGATCTCGCCCCTGCTGCACAAATTGAGTGCATTCGTGTACTCAATGACCACGGGGTCGGTGATACAAATACACTCTTTCAAGCGCTAGATTACATACAGGGACGTGTAAATACCGACCTGGCCAAGAAACCCGTTATCGTGAATATGAGCCTGGTTGTTGTGCCACCTAAGAGTGACTGGTACAGATTCAAGTGGGATGCAAATCCAAAACCCTTGCAACGTATTCTGAAAGGGCTTGCTGCTCGCATGGAAAGCCTGGCATCTCAGGGTGTGGTCTTCGTGGCATCTGCTGGAAATGATAGCGACCCACGTGATACCATGATGAATCCATTAGAGGTTCGTTTCGGGCCACGTTATCCAGCCGGTTTCCTATATAAGGATAAAGAGCACAGTGTTTTCGATGGGCCTATTGTAACAACCATGATTCCCGTTGGAGCTGTTAGCAAGCAAGGACAGCCACCGGTGTACAGCAATCACCCTGGCCCTGACGGCATCGGAGCCTACGGCGGCGATCTACCGCAGCCCAAACCCTGGATTCCTTCAGCAATAGTTCATATCAATGCGGATGTCGATAAGTCTGGAATAGATGCCATATGTGGCGTGTTCACTTCAGGTGCCTACCCGGCGCTTTCTGCACACGATCACTATCCGCCTCTCTCACCAGATTTACCAGATGTCCCCAGGTCTGACTATCCA
>VBHV01000137.1:13830-15452 GCA_005881995.1 Chloroflexota bacterium
GCCACACCTATCATTAGCGCATTGGCCGCCCTTGTCCTGGATAAGCAGCCTCGTGAACCAGGGCATATCGATGTGCGCAAGAAAATCACCGATATAGCGCAGGAGATGACGTGGTCCGGTACAGAGAATAGTGGAGAAATGTCTGGGCATATGATTATGGTAACACAGGGATGGAACTCTGATACGTCTTCTAAGGCGTAAGAATACCCAGTCATATCACTGCTTTCACTCCTCACCGGTGGGGACCCTGGTCGTCTCTGTCCGTTCAATGGTTTCGTGAGTCGTGATCTGGGTGGTGGCTTTAGCATCACCTGTTTGAGCGGGTTCAACCGGCTCTTTCGGAAACTGGTCGCGGTGCGCTTTACGCCACTGTGACCAGAAGGCGAAGAGCAATGCCTGGAGCATACCCGCGAAGGGGGCCGCGAAGATTGCTCCCCAGGGGCCAAACAATTCGGCTCCGGCCGTCAGGGCCAGCAGCGAGATCACGGGATGGAGTCCTACCGCCCTTCCCACAATGCGCGGCGCCAGCACATACCCCTCGAGGATATGTACAAGGATGAAGAAGACGAGGACCAGGAGGGTCGTTAGCCATCCCTGCGTCAGGGCGATCAACACAGAGATAACCCCCGTGAAAATTGTGCCGAGGACGGGGATGAACTCCATAACGAATGAGAGTACGCCGATGAGTACCGCGTATGGCTCGCGTAAGAGCTGCATTCCCACGCCTACGATCACGGCGATGATTGCAGAAAGCAGGAGCTGCCCGCGAATATATCCTCCTACGACATTTTGCAGTACGTCTAAGAGTAACCCCACACGGTCTCGTTGAGGCGCGGGCAGGCGCGTGCGCAGCCAGCGTACTGCACGCGAACCATCGATCAGCAGATAGATGCTGATGATGGCGGTGAGCAGGATATTTATAAGCGCGCCAGCGATACTACTTACCAGGGGTAATAATCCTCCCGTCAGCGAGCCGGCAAAGTTTTGCAGTTGCGTCGCAAGTTGCCGGTTGACAACATCAATCTGTGCCTGCGAGATACCAAATCTCTGCGCAACCTGGAAAATGACCGGCTGCTGACCATGGGGACCCGGCGTTAGCATCGCACTGAAATTGGCGGCAAGCATAATGAACTGCTGGATGCTGGTGCTGATAACGGTGTATATGAGAAAGCCCAGCAGGCCAAACCCTACCACGTACACGAGGAGAATAGCAAGAAAGCGCGGCATGAAGCGCTGCAAGAGCTTGACTACAGGGGCAATGGCATAAGCGAGAAGACATGCGACAATAAACACCAGCAGGGTACCAATGATATAGCCTGCAGCGTTGATGGCTATAATGCCAAGGGCTATCCACACAAAGATGGTCAATGAGATAATGAGCCGTCTGACCCAACGCGTGGTCGAGGTACTCATGTTGTAATTATTATTGCTAGCTGGCTGGCTTTGATTTGAGAATGGGAACATTCAGGTTCGCTCCTGCTAACCGTTCAATGATATATATTCTTCACGCTCGTAATCCATAGAATGTGACATAGCAAAGCTATGTCACAGCCGCAAACTGTTGAATAGTCCTAGCAACGCGCCCAGGCATCCCTGGCGTTCGGTGGGCGCAACGAATTGCG
>VBHV01000311.1 GCA_005881995.1 Chloroflexota bacterium
TTGCCGAATCGCCGCTCACTCGCGGCCTGTTCTGGGCAGGCTCCGATGACGGTCTGGTGCATATCTCGCGCGACAACGGCAAATCCTGGCAAAACGTCACGCCCGCTGAACTGCCGGAGTGGTCGCTAATCAGCATCATCGAGCCTTCGCCGCACGATCCCGCGACCGCCTATCTCGCCGCCAACCGCTACAAATGGGATGACTTCTCGCCCTACCTCTTCAAGACCAACGACTACGGCGCAACCTGGACGAAGATCACCACCGGCATCGCCGGCAACGACTTCACGCGCGCCATCCGCGAGGACCCCGCGCGCCGTGGATTGCTCTTCGCCGGAACCGAAACAGGTATCCACGTCTCGTTTGACGATGGCGCGCACTGGCAATCGCTCCAACTCAATCTTCCCGCCGTACCCATTCACGACCTGGTCATCAAGGATACCGACCTTGTCCTGGCCACCCATGGCCGCTCATTCTGGATTCTAGATGATATCACTCCTCTACAGCGGGCCAGCGAGGAGGTGCAGCAACTGCCGCTCTACCTGTTCAAGCCGCGTACCACTGTTCGTTTTATGGTCAGCTATGGCTACTCTCGCGCCGCGCTTTCCGGGAACTTTTATCGCGATGTAGACAATACGACGATTGTCGCGCGCCGCGAGGAGCGCCCGGGAAACGTATCGGTGGAGCGCCCTCTGAATGCCGGGCAGAACCCACCTCCGGGTCTCATTGTCTACTATTACCTGGCGCAGAAGCTGGAAGGCGAGGTGAAACTATCCTTCCTCGATGCGCAGGGCAATGAAATCAAATCATTCACCAGCGAAGCCGAGCGCAAGCAGGCCCCCGAACATAGTGTCGATCCCACCGACGAGGAAGAGGAAGAGGAGAAAAAGGAACCCAGGGTGCTGAACGAGGCCGGCATGCACCGCTTCGTCTGGAATATGCGCTATCCCGATCCCAGCAAGGTAGAGGGATATGTCGCCTCCGAAGGCGTAATGTCAGGCCCCAGGCTATCTCCCGGCGTCTACCAGGTTTCCCTGACTGCCGCCGATCAGTCCCTGGTTGAAACATTTGAAGTGCAGAAAGACCCGCGCGTCTCTGCCACCCAGGAGGACCTGGATGCCCAGTTAGCCCTGCACCTCAAGATTCGCGACAAGCTCTCCGAAACCCACGACGCCATCAACACGCTCAGAAACGTGCGCCAGCAAATCGACGACTGGCAGAAACGCACGCAAGATCTGCCCATTCACGAGGAACTCACCCGTATCGGTAAATCCGCGAAGGAGAAGCTAAAAGCCATCGAAGACGAGCTCATCCAATCAAAAGCGAAAACTCGCCAGGACACGCTGTCGTCGCCGGTGCCCAGGCCGCCCCTACCAGGCAGGCCGACGAAGTCTTCGATGAACTCAGCAACCGCATCGATGCCCAGCTCCAACGCCTGCAGGAGGTACTCGACACCGACGTAGCCGCCTTCAATTCGCTGCTGCGCGATCACAAAGTACCTGCTGTAGTACCCATCGCAACCATGTACACCAACAACAAGCGATAAACGAAGAACCCACCCCAATGCAACCGCAAAGGGGTGGGATATCTTCAAAACAACATGCATGATTTTCCTTGAATCTTCCCCCCCACTATGCTATAATTCCACGTTAGCGGGAGACTACCCGCGCTCATGAAAACACACATGAAATACACACGCTCTTTGAACGGCGAACACCCTGGTACACCTCAAACTATTTGGAGATACTGTGGTAGGGGTCACGTGAAGACACAGCGCAAAACAATGCTAGACTTCACCCATAGCCTGTCAGGAACCCATTTGCCGGTGAGAAAGGAGCGGAGGATCAAAAGGGAGGATCCATTTATTGGCAAACATCATCTCAATGAAGCAGCTTCTCGAAGCTGGGGTCCACTTCGGGCATCAGACCCGTCGCTGGAACCCCAAAATGGCGCCGTTCATCTTCATGGACCGCAACGGTATTCACATCATCGACCTCCAACAGACTGTCACGCGCCTCAACGATGCCTACAAGTTTGTGCGGCATGTACTACGTCAACCAGCGCTGGCTTGGTGGTATGCTCACCAACTTCCAGACCATCCAGTCCCGTATTCGCTACCTGCGCGACCTGGAAGCGCGCCGCGATCGTGGCGATTTTGAGCGCCTGCCCAAAAAAGAAGTGCAGAAGTTGCAGGACGACATGGCCCGCCTGGAGCGCATCCTCGGCGGCATCAAGGACATGCGTCGCCTGCCGGGCGCCATATTCATCATTGATACCCGCAAAGAACGCACCGCCGTCCTGGAGGCACGCCGCCTGGAGATTCCTATCATCGCGCTGGCCGACACTAACTGCGACCCCGATGAGATGGATTATCCCATCCCGGCCAACGATGACGCCATTCGCGCGGTTCGCCTGTTGAGTTCCAAGATTGCCGATGCCGTCATCGAGGGTCGTCGCGAGTTGGAAGCCCAGCAGAAAGATAAAGAACCCGCAGAAGCAGAAGCTCCAACAGAAGGAGCTGCCCCTGCTGAGGAGGCCGCTGGTTTCAACCTCTCGACAGATACAGTGGATTACGGTCTGGAATCACCCGCCCCGGCTGAGCCAGATAAGCCAGCGGTTCCTGCCCAATCTGAACTGATAGCGGAAGAGGCGTCATTATAACGTAGGGTCGGCAATTTGCCCCCCTCCCGATTCGTTGGGGCAACAAACAACTGAGAAGGCGGGAGATAGGGAATCCGTTCCCAATCTCCCGCTTCATCTTGTAGACAAGAACAAACGAAACCAATTTTGTCAAGCACTCAGGTGCAATAAATAGTGGTCGGAAGCGATTGTGCTTTGTATCCCCACCTGAGTATCATCATAAATGAGATTGAGGAGTGAGCAGATCATGGATTACACTGCCGCAGATGTGAAGAAGTTGCGTGAAGAGACGGGCGCAACATTCGCCGATTGTAAAAATGCCTTAGCCGGTGCGAACGGCTGGGATGATGCCGTCAAGTACCTTGAGAAGAGGAGCGGTCACAAGGCCGAGAAAATGATGGCGGCGGACCGCGAAACCAAAGAGGGTGGCGTCTTCTCGTACGTGCATCATAACCACAGGGTGGGCGTGTTGCTGGAACTCAATTGCAGCACCGACTTTGTGGCTCGCAGCGAGTCCTTCCGCCACCTGGCGAATGACCTCGCGTTACAAATCGCCGGTGTTGCCCCTACGTACGTTAACTTCGAGGATGTGCCTGCCGATGTTGTTGAGAAGGCGCGCAAAACTATTCTGGAAGATCCCTCGATGGAGCGGGTTCCGCAGGAGAGGCGCGAAGAAGTCCTCAACAACAAACTCAAAAAGGAATTGAGTGGGCAGGTATTGATGATGCAGCCCTGGGTGAAGGACGAGACAGTGATTATCGGCGACCTGGTGAAAAAGGTCATCGCCGAGACCGGTGAGAATATAGTACTGCGTCGCTTCAGCCGCTTTGCGCTGGGCGAATAATAAGTGTAGGGGCATCCACACCGCGTGGTCTGTCCCTACACTAACTTTTCTCGCATGGGAGTATCACAGAACATGTCTTCAGAGACTTCATCCACCTCATCCATTGTGTATCAACGCGTTCTGCTCAAATTGAGCGGCGAAGCGCTCTGCCCCCGCAAAGGCTTTGGCATTGACGCGGAGTCACTGCGGCGTATCGCCGCTGAAATCAAAAGCGTCCAGGACCTCGGTGTGCAAATGGCCATCGTGATTGGTGGTGGCAATATCTGGCGCGGCGCCGATGCCGCCGCCACAGGCATTGATCGCGCCACCGCCGACTACGTGGGCATGCTTGCCACCGTCATGAATGCGCTGGCAATGCAGGATGCTATGGAAAAATTGGGCATGGTCACACGTGTGCAGACCGCTATCGAGATGCCGCCCGTGGCCGAACCGTTCATCCGTCGCCGGGCCGTGCGCCACCTCGAAAAGGGGCGCGTCGTCATCCTCGCGGCTGGCAGCGGCAACCCATTTTTCACCACCGATACCGCGGCGGCCCTGCGCGCTGTTGAACTCAATGCTCAAATCTTATTGAAAGCAACCAAAGTGGATGGTGTCTACGATGATGATCCCATGCGTAACGCAAATGCCCGGAAGTTCGATGAGTTGAGCTATATGCGAGCACTCACGATGGGCCTGAAAGTCATGGATAGCACCGCGCTTTCCCTGTGCAAGGACAACCACCTGCCCATTGTCGTCTTCGACCTCAATGAGAAAGGCGCCCTGGAAGCCATCATGCGCGGCAAAAAGCGAGGAACGCTGGTCCATGATATGGAAGACTCGGAGTGGAGTGTCAGTCGTTGAAGCCAAATTGAGGGCCTTGCCGTTGTTTTGATAGGGCCTTCTAAAGCAGAAACAGGGCGCGCTTCATTGCGCCGGTACGAAGGGAGCATTGCTATGACAGACGATATATTCGGGGATGCCGAGCGACGTATGCAAAAAGCAGTCGAGGTCTTAAAACAGGACATTACCTCGATCCGCACTGGCCGGGCCAATGCATCATTGGTCGAACGTATTACCGTGGATTATTATGGCACGCCCACGCCGATTAACCAGGTCGCGTCAATTTCCGTTGCGGAAGCGCGCTTGCTGGTTATTCAACCCTGGGACCGTAAATTACTGGTTGATATCGAAAAGGCTATCCAGAAATCTGATCTTGGCATCAATCCCAACAATGATGGGCAGGTCATTCGCCTGGCAATACCCCCGCTCAACGAAGAGCGTCGTCGTGATATGGTCAAGACCCTCCACAAGAAACTAGATGAGCACAAAGTTGCCATTCGCAACATTCGCCGTGATGCCCACGATAAGTTGCGTGATCGTGAGAAAAAGAAAGAGATTTCCGAGGATGAGCTGAAACGTAACGCCGAACGGTTACAAAAGCTCACCGACCGCTTCATCGATGAGATGGACAAGGTCGGGAAATCAAAGGAACTGGAGATTCTGGAGGTCTAACTTTGACCAGGCTTCAAAACTATTTCTCTTCTTCAAAGGGAAATA
>VBHV01000214.1:0-10916 GCA_005881995.1 Chloroflexota bacterium
CTTGTGCATACCAGAACCACCACAGGGCTGTCCCCAAGCGTAAGGCCTTCTCTGCTTCTCCCCGCTCAAGCAACCAGTTCATGGCTGCTCGCAGGTTGTCATGCGCCTTTTCCAGCCGCCCAAACCACACCGCCTGCTGCGGGCCGTTCCACGCCTGTTCTGCTGCTTCTGCCAGCGCCAGGTAATAGGCCGCATGAGCCTGGGGCGTGACCTCTGCCTCCCCCGAGGCAGCGAGCGCCTCTCGCCCATATTCATGGATGGTCTCCAGCATGGCGAAATGCGGCTCTGCTGCTTCTTGCTCGATCTGCCGCAGCAAACTCTTGTCGATGAGGGAGGCCACTCCATCCAACACCGAAACGGCAGGCGTCTGGGTGTCTAGAGCAGTGCAGATCGCCTCGATGGCCTGCAGGGTGCAGCCACCGACAAAAACGGAGAGTCGCCGGAAGAGCCGCTGCTCATCGGTGTCTAACAGTTGATAGCTCCAGTCGATGGTGTTGCGCAGCGTCTGCTGGCGCGCTGGTGCGTCGCGTACACCGCTCGTCAACACCGCCAGGCCCTGACCCAGCCGAGCGAGCAGCGCTGGTGGAGGCAGCAGTTTGATGCGGGCGGCGGCCAGCTCAATCGCCAGCGGCAAGCCATCCAGGCGGGTACAGATCTCGGCGACCGCCGGGGCGCTGGCATTGCTCACCTGGAAATCGGGCTTGAGCGCCTGGGCACGTGCAATGAAGAGAGCCATCGCCTCATACTGCGAAAGCGTCACGAGGTCGGGCAAGTGGTTGAGATCGGGCAGCGAGAGCGGCGGGACGGCAAACTCGTGCTCAGCTGCGAGGTGGAGCACCGCACGGCTGGTGACCAACAGCTTGAGGTGTGAGCAGCGCGCCAGGAGGTCCGAGAGGATGCAGGCGGCGCTCACCACCTGCTCAAAGTTGTCGAGTACTAGCAGCAGCAGCTTCTCCTGTAGGAAGGCTTGCAGCTGCTCCACCATTGACTGCGTGGGGCTCTCTTTCACGCCCAGCGTCTGGGCGATCGTCGGCACGACCAGTTCGGCATCACTGATGGGAGCCAGATTCACGAAATAGATGCCATCGGTGAAGTGGTCGCTGAGTTCGGCTGCCACGTGCAGGCCCAGGCGCGTTTTGCCACTGCCGCCGGGTCCGGTCAGAGTCAGCAAACGCACGTCTTCGCGCAGTAGGAGCTGCTGCACGGCGGCGACTTCCCGCTCGCGCCCAATGAGCGGCGTGGGCTGAATGGGCAGGTTGTGAGGGTGGGTGTCGAGTGTCTTGAGGGGCGGAAAATCGGCGGGCAAGCCGCCGATGACGAGTTGGAAGAGATGGCTAGGATGCCGTAAGTCCTTGAGACGATGCTCCCCAAGGTCTCGCAAGCTTACCCCATCAGGCAAGGTGTGCTCCACCAGGTGCCGCGTGGTCTGCGAGAGCAGCACCTGGCCCCCGTGCCCAACACTCATCAGGCGCGCCGCGAGATGCACATCCAGACCCACGTAGCCGTCCGCCGTCTGCTGCGGCTCCCCGGTATGCAGCCCCATGCGAACGCGTACCACAGCCTGATTGGGCCAGGTATGCGAGGCGAGGATGCGTTGGGCGGCTACGGCAGCCGAGACGGCATCGGTGGCACGCGCAAAGGCGAAGAAAAAGGCGTCTCCCTGCGTATCAACTTCATGCCCGTGAAACCGCTGGAAAGCCGCGTGCAGCAACTGCCGGCACTGAGCCAGCACATGGCTATACTGCTCACCTATGTGTTGCAGCAGGAGCGTCGACCCCTCGATATCGGTGAAGAGCAGCGTAATCGTTCCCGTCGGTAAATCAAGCACGCGAGACCTCCTCCAACCTGGAAACTTACAATCCACCGGGGCTCGCAGACCGCGAGTCACAAGGATCATTTCTGAGCATTATATCCCATCATCGAGAGATCAGTGATCCACAGCAGGGAATCGTGAGGAGAGAATATGTGAGGTCGCCACGCAGCAGTAATGCGGAGGGACTCTATTGGCATCTCTGGCTCTTGCAGAATCAAGCGCTTGCCAGCTTGTAGAAGAGCGAATGTCTACTTTGTCATTGTTTCAGGGCAGTGGCACGTGTTCTATACCAGAAAGCAGAGATACGACTCGGTACGCTGTGGAGAAAGGAGCGGCCTTCTTCTAAGAGGGCCGATAAATCGGCGATGGCCGCGATAACTCGGGCCCTACGTTTTATCCACAAGGACGTAGGCTCAATTATCTTCTTGCTTCTTGTTCTACTTGTAACGATAGCAGGATGCCGGTTAACGCAATCGGCATTCACGCGAACAGCTGGAAATGCTGGCTCGGCCTTTGCAGCAAAAGATTAGCAAGGCGTATGCTGCGTCCAGCTTTGTGAATTACACGAGCGAACTTGATGGACTTGACCAAACGTTGCCTTCTCAAACAGGAGTTCCCGATGCAGGAACGCTACAGCGCCTGCTGAATCTGTACAAGCCCGCGATGGAGGTGATTCATTCCCCTTGCCTGGATGAGTCTTGCGACTGGCGTGCGCAGGTTGCTACCCTGGATAGTGCGAGCAAAGCATTTCTGGAGGTGAGCAATTCATGAAGAAGTGGTTCGGGCTTGCACTCGGCATTGTGACGGCAACCGGTGGATTCCTTGATGCAGGAACGGTTGCGACATCGGGTGAAGCGGGCGCAAAGTACGGATTGGGACTTATCTGGGCCATTTTAGTTGCGACAGTAGCGGTCATTTTGCTGGTGGAAATGAGCGGGCGCTTTGCTGCGGTTTCGAAGAAGGCTTATGCTTCTGCCATTCGCGAAGAATTTGGTTTCAAGTTCTATCTCCTGCCGTTGCTGAGCGAACTTATTGCGGAAAGCCTCCTGCTTGCCGCAGAAATTGGGGGCATCGCTATCGCGCTCTCCCTTTTCACGGGCATCTCGTGGCATTATCTCTTCCCGGTGGCAGCGCTCCTCGTCTGGATAATGGCCTGGCGGGCACCTTTTAGTTTGATTGAGAATGGTCCAGCTCTACTTGGCCTTCTAACGCTGTCGTTCGTGGTTGCTATTGTGGTCCTGGGAGGACTGCCTAAAGAGCTTCTGCCAACACTGTGGAAGCCGGAGATTAAATCGGGCGAGCTGGCGGATTACCTTTACCTGGTTGCGGCAATTCTCGGCGCGACGATCAGTCCCTACCTGTTGTACTTCTACTCGTCGGGAGCGCGGGAGGAGAAATGGACGGAGGGATCGCTGCTGCTCAATCGAGTGACAGCAATTGTTGGGATGGGATTCGGAAGCCTGGGTTCAATCGCTCTGGTAGTCCTGGGAGCGATTGTGCTGCAGCCGCTCAATATCAGTTCGAGCACACTCGGTGAACTTGGGCTTGCGATGGCGAAACCTTTCGGGCAAATCGGGGCGTTTCTGTTCGCTGCGGCGCTGTTCGCGACTTGTCTGGGAGCAGCTCTTGAAGTGGTGCTGGCGGTCTCTTATAATATCGCTCAAGGGTTTGGCTGGGAATGGGGAGAGAATAAAAAACCTGTCGAGGCGCCTCGCTTTAACCTGGTGTTGCTACTCTTTCTGTTAATAGCGGTCGGCATCGGACTGCTGGGTATGGATCCACTACAGCTTGCGCTGCTTGCTTCCACGGTGATTGCTCTGTTTCTGCCTTTCTCGCTGTCGCCTTTACTGGTGATTATGAACGACCAGGATTACCTGGGCAACAAAACCAACGGGCGCTTCATAAATATTGCGATGATCGTTATCTTGATCATCGCATTCCTTGTGGCTATTGTATCGCTGCCGCTTGAGATATTGAGCGGAGGAGGGTAGAACGAATGCCTGACTCAGAGGAACAGCTACTTGTGATGCGAGATATTATGGACTCGCAGCTGGAAACACGCGACAAGCGCCATATCGGACGCGTAGCCGATATCGAGGCAGAGTGGCGCGATGATGGCAAATTTGTGCTCGTAAATATCGTTACAGGTCCAGAGGCGCTTACCGGGCGCGTTGCCTCACGCCTGCGACCGATGGCGAGATTTTTGTTGCGCGGCCACTTCGAGCATCGCATTCCACCGAGCGACGTCGAGAACTTTGGGCCGACAATGCGCCTGCGCAAAAAGGCGCAGGACTATAATGTGGGGCAGTCTGATCGATGGATTGCAGATCATATCCTGCGCTGGATTCCAGGGAACGGAAGCTGATGTCACAGATAAGAACAAGCATGTTTATTGCAGATCTCGTTGGCAGTAAGATCGTTACAGCCGAAGGGAAGAGGGTTGGACGCGTTGTGGATATTCAGATTTCCCTTGGTCCTGATCACGAGGTGTCTGCACTGATCTTCGGTGAGTATGCGTGGCTGTATCGCTTCCATGTGCTCCGGCCTTTCGCAAGGACATTTGGCCTACGTCACCAGCCACAAATCGTACCCTGGAGTGCTGTTGATCGGTTTGAGCGCTCTGTAGTGACACTGAAAGTGGGACAGGAGTCTCGTATCAAATCCAGGTCCACAGATTTGCACGCATAGCAGCAACAATTATGTAACGAGCGGCAGTTACTTTGCTGGATGCAAGTAAGGTTAGGCAAGGTTCAAGTGCTTGACAAAGCGTTGCTCTCTGCATATACTGAAGGTAGAATAAATGACCAGGTGCCCACTTTAAGGTGAGGAATTGCCGGGCAGATGGTCATCAAATTGCTCGTGCTGTGAGGAGGGTGCATTGCCCAAGATCGTTGATGAACAGATGCGCGAAGCCACCCGCCAGCGCATTATGCGTGTGGCGGCCGGCGAGTTTGCCCGCCTGGGCTTCGATCAGGCGAACATTAATGTCATCGCCGAACAGGCCGGGATCGGCAAGGGCACGATTTACCTGTACTTTGAGAATAAACGCGACCTGTTCCTGGAGATGCTGCGTTCCATCGCTCAGGCGCAGCTGACGGTGATCCGTGTGGCCCTGGCTCCCGAGGGGACGCTGCCGCAGCGTCTGGAACGGCTCTTCCGCGCCTTTGCCCGGCTCGCCGAGGAAGAGAGCGATAACTTCAATGTGTACATGAGCGCCCTGTATGGGGTCAACCGCGCTTTTCAGGCGGAAGCCACCAAACTGCTGCGGGATTACGTGGCCGTGATCGCCTTAATGCTGGAACAGAGCCAGGCGCGGGGAGAGATCCGCTCTCATCAAATTGAGGCCACCGCGCTTATGGTGCTGTCCCTGACGGAGTCGTACATCCTCTCTACCAGGGTACTCGGGCGATCAGAGCGCGAGATTGTCCAGCAAGCGGGGCCCGTCGCTGAACTTATCCTGCGCGGCATCGGCACAAGCGAGTCTTGATGCCGCGCTTCCTTTTTTGTGCTTATTTTTGGTTGACTACCCACCCATTATTGATACAATGGCGTGAGGTGCAGGAGGTTGATTACTGATGCTGTCTGTTGGTCTGCCGACGTTCTTCCAACGTCTTTTTCATCTTCGCCGCGCTGGATCGAGCCTAGAGAGCCCGCGCTACTTACTCAAATGGTTGCTGATCAGCACCGCGATCGGCCTGGTAGCCGGCGTTGGAGCTCTGATCTTCTTCGAAGCCATCCTGCTCTCGACCGACTTCTTCCTGGGTACACTGGTCGGCTACTTGCCTCCAGACCCGGCAGGCGAGGCATGCGGCTGGCGGGTCTCTCGCTTGCCGCGTTGGGATCTTGCCGCCGATCCTGGCTGCCACAGTACAGTCCTTGCCGGACCTGGGTATCCTTGCTAACTCGTCACGCTTACTGCGGCAGAAGCTTCCTCCAGGAGTGCGTGTTTCATCTGTTCATCTCTCATGTGAAGTCCTGATGCAAAAGCGGTCTGAAAAGACCCTTCACCAGGTCTCCCTGGGATACAATACAGGAGGGAGTGTGCTTCCAGTCTTTTTCAGAAAGGAGCTTCTATCATGCCTCCGTTACTCGCATTACCTGCTGTCGATGGAGTGGAAATCACCACCATCATGGATAACTCGCTTGATCTGCTGATGTCCTCAACTCAGCTGGCGCATCGTTTCCCGCTGCCGCACTATGGCTTCATACAAAATCAATTGCGTGCCGAGCATGGTGTTTCCTTGTTGATCACCGTGATTGACCAGGGGAAGCGTGAGACAATTCTCTTTGATACTGGAGTGACGCCTGACGGAGCATTGCACAACCTCGCCGTACTGGGCGTTGACCTCAGTACCATTCAGGCCATTGTCCTGAGCCATGGTCATACTGACCATACACACGGGCTGGATGGCTTCCTCGATAAGCTTGGCACACGACGTATGCCCATTCTGCTCCATCCTGATGCCTTCCTCAAACGTCGTCTTGTCTATAACGATAACAGCATCCTGGATTTACCTCCTCCGACACTCCATGACCTGGAGCGGGAGGGGATAGAGCTCTTAGTAGAACGCGGCCCATCATTTCTGATCAATGGCAAACTGCTGGTGACGGGACAGATCGAGCGTACCACCGATTTTGAGCAGGGATTGAAGAATCAGCAAGCCGAGGCCGATGGAACCTGGCAACCTGATCCATGGGTCTATGATGACCAGGCCATTGTCATTCATATACGCAATAAAGGGCTGGTGGTGGCTACTGGGTGCGGACATGCAGGCGTGATTAACATACTGCGGCAAGCGCGTGCGCAGACAGGCGTTGAGCACATCTATGCGTTGCTGGGAGGATTTCATCTCAGCGGGACGCTCTTCGAGCCAATCATCCCTCAAACGGTTGAGGCATTGCAGAAGATCAATCCGGCGGTCGTTGTGCCTGCCCATTGCACGGGATGGCGCGCTACGCAACGTATTGCTCAAATGATGCCAGATGCATTTACGCCCAATAGTGTCGGGACGACCTTTGTGTTCATGGGGTAGTACCGGTATCGCATCCCAGATGGCCTAATAAGCCACAATCTCCAAAAACTGGACGAGATGTGCTTTTGGAAACAGGAGAGATCCGTTTGGTGATCCCTGGAAAGATGGAACAGATGAAGCCCACTCCAACTGCTCTTGAGCGCGCAGTACCTACCCCACAGCACTCCCGATCAGCTTACCCAGACCAAAGGTGATCCCGGCTACCAGAAAGCCCAGGAAAGTGACCACCCACAGGGTCAGCTCGGTGTAGACGATCGCCGGAGCTGGAGGCCCTGCCCCCTCTGCGCGCTCCTTAATACCGAGCATGTTCTGCCGCACCGCGATCAGGTCGACACCGTCGCTGGAGAGTTGGGGACTATGCTTTGTCATGGTCTTCACCACCCTTCGTTTGAAATGCACTACGGCTATGGTGTGGGCTGCACATAGGGTGGCACCGGTACTGGCTCGGCCGGGTTGGCGTTTGATCCCAAAATCTGCACCGGATGGTAGAACAGGTTCATAGGAATCTGGGTCAGGAGCCACTTGTTGAAGTCCGTCTGTGTGTTGATGAGCTGAGTCCGTGCGTACTCGATACGGTTGAAGGACCCTTCAATCTGCACCAGCACCGAGTGAGCATTACTTCCCACCCCGTAATCCGGATAGTTCTCGACGAAGACCCGAATGCCGCCCGTCATCTGTTGCGCCGCCGTGAGCGCCGCGTTGGTATCGCCTGTTCCCTGGCTGGCTTTGAGCGCTGCTGCATTACTGCGCGCCTGGGCGATCTTGGTAATGGCATCGTTCTGGGAGGCGATGGTTGAGTTGAGCAAGGCTGCGTCCTGTTGCAGCAGTTGTGATGCTCTATCTACCTCATTCCAGACAAGGCCAATCTTCCCTTGTACGTCGTATTGCCGTTGCTGAATGGCGATATTCTGGCTAATGCAGATAACGCCACCAAGTAATACCACGACAATGACGATTGCTGAGATGATTTTGGCGCGAGTCCAAAAAGGCTTCGGCGGGGTCACTTTTTCTCCCATAGATCGGTTTGTCATCTCGCCATAGGTAGACGAGGAGCGACCGTAGCCTGGCCTCTCGCCGTCCTCTGGCTGGCTGTCGTACATTGGGAGCTGTTCTTTGTCGTACATACGAGTATCCTTTCATTTGAGTTTAAACATCGCCACCTGATGATGGTGAACTGCCACCGCCTCCCCAAGCGCCACCGCCTCCCCTGCCAGAGGAAGAGCCTCTTCTTGTACCTCTACTAAGTAAAGCAAGAATCAGTAAAACGCGCCCGAGTAAGCGGAATGCCGTATAGAAGAAATTCTCCCGCCGACGAGCAGCGACGATAGCACTTATCACGAGCCAAAAGACGATGGCGAGAGACACGAGTATGACTATTGCTACCGGGTCGGGACTGCTGTTTGTGCTACCAGGGGGATTGGCTCCACTCGATGGAAAAGGATGTGTGGCCTGCCATTCCCTGGCTACGGCTGGGTCTTGCTCGGCAGCGTAGACTTTGTCGTAGAAAGCCATCAGACCATCCTGCCAATGTCCTTGAGCACGCGCAGGGACAAACGTGGTTTGGGCGTAGTCGTCCATTAGCGTATCGGGAAGCGCTCCCGATATCCCACCTCCGGTAATGTAGGTCAGCCAGGGAGTGTGCGCATCCTTGCCCGGTTTCTGCAGATAGAGGACGAAGAGCACACCGTTATTCGTGTCTTTCGATCCGATCCCGTTTTTATTGAAGACATCGGTGGCAAACTGGTGAGGATCGCTCGCCAGGTCATTGAAGATTACCACGGCGATCTGATACCCGTGTGCTTGCACATCATCAGATCGCGACCTCAGTTGCGCTATGAAACTCTGGGGGACTGTTCCTGTCGTATCCAGTATGCCATGGGTATCTACCGTGAGTTGTGGCATTGGAGGGTCCTGGGTAGAAGTCCCGGCAGGATTTTGTGGCTGTCCTGCGCATGCGGCGAGCAGACCTGCTACGAGCAGGCTGAGAAAGGCGAAGCGTAGGATATATGTTATTCTATGAACTTTGGAGAGTCGTTTCATCGAACACCTCCTCTTCCCTCCGAAAAGATCTCTTGATCCTGCATGAGGTTCGCCTTTTTTGACAAACCTGCTTCCAGCTAAGAACCTTGCTACTGTAAGCATATCGAAGGCGTATCACACTCTACTCACCAAAGCATAGCCGTCCCTCACGTTCGCCTCACAACTTGACAGCGTGAATGCATTCCGAACAAGCATAGCATGAATGTATGAACTGAACTTGTGACAAGGCTGAGTTGAAGCTGAGAAAGTACGTGCGCCATAGCGTTGACGGGACGGAGTGGTCAAGCGCTAGCTGATGCATCTGTGGCCTTGTGAGCGCTTTGTGAGCATGGCGTGGCTTCTCGTGATGCGCACGTGATGGGCAAAGTATACACTACTCGTAGGCACCTATCCGTCCTGCCAACGCTGCTACGCAGCGCTTGTCTCTAGACAGGACGAAAGGAGAAGGAGTGTTACGATGTTTCAACGAATACTGGTCCCTCTGGATGGCTCCGCTCGTGCGGAGGAGGCGCTACCCGTAGCGGCGCGTATAGCGCGCGCCTCAGGTGGCTCCGTTCATTTACTCCAGGTGGTGAGCTCACCAATTGACTATGGAGGAGGGCTAGCTGCAGCCCCACTTCTGAGCGAGCAGGTGATCGAATCCGAGGTGAGCACGGCGACCGACTATCTCAAAACGGTGGCCGCATGTCCAGGACTTTCGGGAATCCGGATCTCGACCGAGGTCGCCTGTGGGCTACCCCCTCAGTACATCCTGGCAGTAGCCCGGTCAGGAGAGGTCGATCTCATCGTGCTGTGCAGCCACGGCAGGACAGGTTTCACCCGTTGGGTGTTGGGCAGCGTTGCGCACACCCTGGCTCACGAGAGTACGGTGCACACCCTTATCCTGCGGGAGAGCAAATCTGCTTCTCTGTTGTCAAGCTCAGATGCTGCTCGACCGCTCTGCACGCTCGTCCCGCTCGATGGCTCGGCGCTCTCCGAGACCGCGCTCATTCCGGCGGCACGCCTGGTTGCGGCCCTGGCAGCTCCGGCCCAGGGAGCGCTACGCCTGGCCCAGGTGGTCAAGCTCGTCCAGGCAACGACTGACGAGTGCTATCCATGACATTCTCCTCTTGAGTAGGTAAGCGGCTTCTGTAAGAAGAGGATAATGCCTTGATCTCTCAAACGAGTCACGCCGCGATGATGTTCTCTCACATTTCGGCCACAACGCTTCGCCTAGGGAACTCATGACCCCGTTCAGCTCGACCTCGACGAGGTTGCTCTCTCTTGAGAGCAGGATGATGGGGCGACTCCAGCGGCTCACGTCACGCATGATCAAGGCTTTGCCCATCATGGATATTCAGCGGCAAAGGATGTCGTGTTACCGCAACCAAAGGCCGATCGTCATCGTATGCTCCGTACCCATCACCACAGATGGGCTGCTCTTGCAAAACCACGACGCGAGCAGAGTAAAAGCCAGGCGAGGTGCCTTCTCCAGGTATCTCGCCTGGCTTGTATGGAGGGAGAGCCTGGCTAGCTTTCCCCTGATTCTAGGCGTGGCTGATAAACCTGCTGAGCAGGCTGTGACCACGATACTCTGCCCTCCAGAGGTAGGCGGCCAGTCCAAAGCAAACCAGACCGAGCGCCGCCATCAGGATTTGTTGTGGGACCGAAGTGGCAAGCACATTGGCGTAGCGGTCGATAATCGGTGCCTCAACGACCTCGAAGCCAATCACAGTCAGACCGGCAAGAGCCGAAGCCAGCACTCCTACTTCACGTGTGGTAAGGATGGTTGCGGCGGCGAAGAGAAAACTTCCCCCAACGACGAGCAACAGCAGCAGGCCAGGGATAGTGTAGTCACTGAAAGGCGAACCTTGCAGGTACTCGACCGGCATCCGCAGGAACGGGATCGCTCCAGTCATCAGACCTACGCCGCCTATGATCGCCCACAGACCGACGAACAACGCGATCACGACGAGCGTGATGCGTATTCCTTTATGTTTCATGATGTTTTCTCTCTTCTAGAAGTATGGAGGTGCTAATTAACATCCTGT
>VBHV01000214.1:10930-14419 GCA_005881995.1 Chloroflexota bacterium
GCAACCTGGGGTATTCACCTCTCGCATTCGGCAAGGTATGATGCCCAGGTTGCGCTATCACGACCCCTAGCACTTCAACTCGTCTCAGAGGATCGCGCCGTTGTGCTCGCCCGCCTCCCGTCGCTGCCGTTATCACGTCGATCTGTCGAGTGGGCTGCGGAGTGGAAGGTTCCGCCCCGCATAGTCTGGGTCAAGACTGGTTGTCGTTTCAGGCCATCTTTTTCCTTCGTCTCCCTGCGGAGGCGCTCCAATTCGGATTCCTGCATCGGGCGTACGATGAAGCCACTTTCTGTTGGCCTACCACAGTTGGGGCAAAACTCTGTGATATCAGAGAACTGAAGACTACAATACAGACAATCTTTGGCCATGGGTGTTCTCCTCAACTTTCTTTTGCTATCGGTTAGTATCTTGGGATGTTCCCCATCCCTCTCTTGCTATCCGACTTCCGTCTCACTTGGGCATGTTCCCTCTGAGAGGATAGAATATACATCTCACTGTTCCATCACAGTAACGTGGTGTACTTTCACAACGACATCACACTTTCTCTTCGCTATCTCGTTGAGCGCGTAACAGACAGGGCTGTTTGAAAGCGTTCTTGTGAGATGTGTGCCCACAAAGATAGGGCTGCGTTTCGATGGACTCCTTCAACGACCCTTGACTGAAGAGCGCTAAATGCAATGTGGGCGATACCTACATAGATGCTATTTGGCTTCACCAGCCAGGTTTGATAGAACCTGGCTGGTGCAGAGGAGGCAGTGGTAGATGTTTGTGAACGAAATGTGACGTTTTGAACGAGCAATGTGATCTTTTCTAGAGGTTTGAGAGCTATGGTTGAACAAGAGGTAGTTTTTATTCTCGAAAGGAGCAAACAAATGGCAGAAATTATGACAGCTGTAGCAAAACTAGAAATGGGTATGCGTTTTGAAGGTGAGGCCAGTTCTGGGCACAGCGTGTTACTCGACGCGTCTGAAAACGACGGTGGACAGAACGCGGGCTTTCGTCCGATGGAACTGTTACTGGTAGGGCTGGCCGGCTGCACGGGGATGGATGTGATCTCCATTTTGCGCAAGAAACGCCAGGATGTGACCGGCTACCAGGTCCTTGTGCAAGGCCGACGTGCCGAAAATCATCCGATGGTCTTCGAAGATATCACTGTCGAACACATCATTACAGGGCGTCATCTCGATCACGAAGCGGTAAGGCGAGCGATTGAACTCTCTGAGACCCGCTACTGCGGTGCTGGCGCAATGCTTGGGAAGGTGGCCCAGCTGAGGCACATGTTCTGCATTGTTGAAGTGGAGATGCCAGTGGCTTGTCCCTGAGGTGTCAGAGCGCAGAGAGATAGCTTCTCGATACATTGTTGGGCGCGATTTATCGGGCCCCTACGTGGCGAAGACCTGGGCCTCCAGGAAGATGAGGGAGATACAAGATGCTCCAGACAAAATCTGAACAGATAATGACTGCTCCTGATTCCTCACCCGTTTCAGCGGGGGAGGCAACCGCAAGCGTTTCTATTACTGAGATCAGGCAGGATCACGTTTTGAGTTAAAGGCACCTGTGCGGCACTTAAATGGGTCAACCCAGGTAGATTGGCGAGCGAGCCTGAGCAAACATCCCGCTCCTCGCGCGCAATCTTGACTTTCAGCCATGTATGGGAGTGATGCCTCCCGGCCACGGCATACCATCGACGGTCTTGGCGGAAATGCGCAGCGCAGGGCAAACACGGGCCTCGTTTCAATGCCCATGGGTGGCGATAGCTGTCAAACCGATCGCAGAAGCACTCGCTACCGGGGATATCGTCTAGCGTGAGATGATGAGCCACGTCAGGGCTCAAAGGGGGAACAGGCGCGAGTCAGGGTCAGGCGCCATCCCAAGGAGCAGACCAACGCAACCCCTTCTTGTCAATCAGAAACCGGACAAAATGGCGAATGATCGCTTTCACCCGCGTACGGTGGGAGAGACTGAAGCCTTCATGCTCTAAGTGCGTCAGGTACCACTCGACTACCGACTTCGTTAATTGCGATGGCTGGAACTGCCCTGCGTTACTAGGAAGCTGAGCAACCCATCCCATCAAGTGATGCACCGTGCGTAGATAGGCCTGCTTCGTTCCCTGGGCTTTTCCCGCGAGAGACTGCTCGTACTCATCTAACAGGGCACCAACCTTGTCGTTGCCCTCATCTTGTGGTGATAAGGGACAATTACCCGCCACTAGAGAGATCAGCGTAGAGATCCCTAGCAGTCGGCCCTAATTCGCTCACAATGATAAACATCATGCCTCTGTCCAATCACAAGATGAGTGAGCCTGTATACAGACAGCGCTCCGATTTCCTGGGCCCTGGTGGACTCATCTACTTTGCTCCAGGGAGCAGTCAGCAGCCACGAGATGCACTGCCAGTCCCAGGAGTTTTTTTGCCCAAAGACTCATTTGTCTCCTGCTGATTGCCCAGAAGTCTGCAATGTGATCGTCCTGTGAGCATCGAGCTGCCTTGTGTGACCGCAATGTGAGGTCAATATGCGATACTGCCCTTTGGAAGAGAGAAATACTCCCCCCAGCAGAAGGTGTTCGGAATGGGAACTCCATTGCGCTAGAAAAAGAAACAATCCTATGAAATATATAAGTGTACGTATTGCGCGCGCCGTTTTGGCACTTGTGCTCATCGGGCATGCCCTGATCCATCTCGGGATCATCCGAGGCGGGATGCAGGGACCCGATGGGCGAACGGGGTGGTCGGGTGCATCCTGGCTGCTGGATCACGTCCTGAGTACCCCCGTCATCTGGACTATTGCTGTGGTACTGGTGGCAGGAACGATCCTGTTCTTCGTCGCAGGTGGGCTGGGATTAGTGGGCATCCCCCTCCTAAAAAGGCAGTGGAAAGCGGCGACCATCGTCGCCTGCAGCCTCTCGCTCCTGCTCTTCGCCGTCACCTGGACGGGGCTTTTGCCTCATCCCACCGATGCAGTCTTCGGGCCTGTGATTAGCGGTGTCGTACTTGTCGGCCTGCTCATCGACCTGCTCCTGGAGCACACAGTCCTTAGGCTCAAGCCGAAGCTTGTGGAACATAGGGGGCTTATCGCTCATGCAGACAGGTGAGCAAAGCAGGCGCGAGAGGGAGCAGAAAGGAAGCAAAGAGCGATGAACAGAACGATACAGCATGAAGCGCTTGCCCTGTTGCAGCAGAGCGAGCAGGCACAACCCATGCTCATTACAGACGTCGGCTTGACTGGACTGCCAGAAGTCGTACAGCGGTATCTCCGCTATGCAGGAGTAGTGGGCGAGGAACCCATCCGCACCGTTCGCCTCACACAACAAGGGGTGATGAGACAACAACCGGGTAAGAAGTGGATACCGCTGGTCGCGGAACAATACTTCACGACGAAGCCTCCGGCGTTCCTCTGGCACTGCACGATGCGGCCTATTCCTCCCGTCTGGATCACGGCCACAGATCAGTTCTTTCAGGGTCACGGCTCCATGCGCATTAAACTCTGGTC
>VBHV01000312.1 GCA_005881995.1 Chloroflexota bacterium
GCCATTAGGAGCATATTCCATGACAAGATAGGGAAAATCGTCTTCCATACCGAAGTCGATAATCGGTATGATATGGGGGTGCTTGAGCCTGAATGAACGTGCTTCGTTGAGAAAGTCCTTGAAATTATCTTTGGCCAACCGCGTATGCAGCACTTTGACAGCAGCCATGCTCTTACGATTGGTGTGTTCAGCAAGATATACTTCAGCAAAGCCGCCCTTTCCCAGCAAGCGCACAAGACGATAGCTCCCAAGCTGCTGACCTACGCGATCTTCTCTTTCGGTCATGCTCACACTCCCAATTGAATGATGAACCCTCAAACTCGTTCACACGGTAGCAATAAGTGTCGTATAGGGAAAATGCTTCAAACCGATTATATCAGTAGTTGAGTATTTTCGCTAGATGGGAGTGGAACCAGGTGAATCTTCCTCAGCGCAAACACCCGCCCCCTCAATCGCGGACTCAAGGGCATGGAACTCGGTACGCGGGGCGGCAGACTTAGCAGGGGTAAATCAATAAGCTCATAGGCCACCAATCGTATCCTATGAAAACGCGCTCTTCGCTGCATCTTCCAACTACCTCCGCCCCACTACATCGCAATTCTTCGTCTCTCTTACGAGAGAGTATACCCTATTTTCGCTATCTTGCGTAGGGGCCATTTATCATGCCTTTCCGACTGCCTGACCGGAGGTAGAGACGCAGTCTCGTTGGCAGTCGGAATAAGGACCCAGTGCCCTGTGCATAAACCTACACCCGCAGCGCCTCCGAGGGCGTCACCCTCCCCGCCTGCCACGCCGGAAGCAATGCGGCCAGCAGCGAGGCCAGCAGCGCAACACCCACAATCAACTCCAACTCATTCCATGGCACAGAAAAGATCAGGCCCGTATGAAATTGCTCGAAGAAATCGACCGCGAAAATGTTGTTCGAGAGGATCAGCCCCAGTATCACCCCCAGCACACTACCAGTGCACCCCACGAAGAATGACTCGCTGAGGAACGCCCCCTGGATCAAGCGGCGGCGGCATCCCAGCGCGCGCAGCATCCCTATCTGCTGGCGGCGTTCAACCACCGCGCGCGTACCCGTAATGGCAAGCGCCGCGATACCTAACAGCAGCGTCAGGCCAACCACGCCCAGCAGCACATTGCTGAGCAGGATACGCGGCCCGCGCACACTCCAGATCGCATCTTCCAGCACAGTCGATTCCAGCCCATTATCGAGAAACGCCGAGCCGAGCGCCAGGGCCAGTGCGCGTTTATCCTGGCCGGGAGCCACCTTGAAGTAGTACGTCTCTGCCTCAGGGGTAGACGGATCAATCTGGAAGTTGTGATAGGTATAGTTGTTCTGCATGGCATTGGTAATCACCGCCATCACCGTCATGGCGAAAATTACCAGGCTGAACATCACGATGCTGAGACCGGTGCGGAAACGATGATGCAGGGGATAGGCCGAGGCCAGGCGCGTCATGAACTGTAATCCCGGCAGTCTCGTGAAGAGCGCGGTGAGCGGCTTGAGCAGCAATTCCGCGTTCGCCACCAGCGCCCACGCTGCTCCCAGCACCATCATCGCCCCTGCGATAAAGAAAACCTCGATCCCTCCCTGAAAACGCGGCAGGCCCAGGCGCGCCAGCGCGTCGAATGGCAGTGCCCAGTACGCCACGATCGACAGTCCCACCACTGCCGCGAACATGCGCCGCACTCCCTGCCTCCAACGCGGCCTGCCCAACTTTACCAGCGCCCATTCCACTCCCGCCTTCACCAGTAACGCGGCGCCGATCACGATCAATGACAGGCCGAGTGAGAAGGGCGCGATCAACGATTTCGTAATACCGAAGCGCATCAACCCGTAACCGGCTACCAGGGGTAGAATGCCGAGCCGCGAGAGAGTAGCAATGAATCCGATAATCGTATCGGGCAGTTAGGTTGCGCAGCGCGTCTACCACAGTCATGCGACTGACAAGCCAGGCGGAAACACCTACTGAAAAGAAGGTAAAGATCACGCCCAGACAATAGGCGAGGATCAGGCTGCGCGGCTGAAAAACGAGTTTGAGTGGAAAGTTAAAACGCTCCAGGATGGGTTCCAGGAACAGCACCAATAGCGTCCCGACTCCTACGCCGATGAGCAGCCCAACGAACGAGGAGAGCAGATCGTACACCGTCCCCTCGAAGAGATACATCAATATAAGATGCCGTCTCTGCACGCCGATGGCCCGCGCCATGCCCATTTCAGCGCGTCGTTCCGCCGCCAGCAGCACGAAGATCAAGAAAATGAGCAGCAGCCCGATTGCCAGCGCGAACAGCGCGAAGAGCGAAAAGATGCGCGAAAAAATGTCATCCGCCTGCTGCGATGCATGCACCCCCTGCTCTTGTACCTCGTGGATGGACGCGCCAGCAGGAATATAGTCCCGGATGGCATCTTCTGCTCTCTCCGAAAGGTCAACGCCGTTCGTATCGATGTTGTTGTGCAGCGAGATAAACACTTCAGAGATAGCATCGCGATACCCTTCGAATTGCAGGAAGGTTTTGTTCTGGGCCAGGATATAGGGTGTCGAGCCGACCAGCCCGCCATCCACGACGATAGCGCGTACAGACAGCACAAACCGTCTGCCGGGCCAGCGTTTTGAATACAGGTAGAGCGTATCCCCGTTCAGCAATGGTATGATGGCCTTTCCCGCTGTCATCCTGCATACCTCCAAAGCCCTGCTCGCTGCCAGGAATTATGGCAAGTGCTGTCACCTTCGAGCGCACCTGGCGCGAGGTCTCATCTGCCAGCAGCAGGTCATGCTCGACCAGCGCCGCCCCGACAGCTGCGATATTAGCATCATTTTTAGCGGCGGCATGAACCTGGAAGTAAACACGATCATCGAAACTTCCCAACGGGCCGCTGCCCCCACCCGTAATCGTCTCGTCCACCCCGCCCAGGTTGTAGACAGCCACACTCTGCGCCGCCGAGGTAATCACATCCCCCGTCGCCAGCACACTGGTCAGCAGCGTGGTGGAAAGCATGAGCGCAAAGATAATCAACAGCATTTGCGTGCGGCGGCGTGGAATATTGCGCACACCGATCTTGAAAAAAATGACATTGAAAATAGCCAGCAATAACACGCCGACCACGATAATCGCCGAAGCGATTACCAGGATGATCGTCAATGTATCAAGTGGAATGCCGAATAGTTGTGTCATGAATGATTAACTGATCCTATAGAGCTAACCATCCAGCGCGATCCTTGCGGTCGCCCTGGTGGACGTCATTTTCAATGCATCATAAAATAACTTCGCCAGTTGTTGATAACCAGGATCGGTCAGGTGCAGCCCATCATCGCTGATATATTCGGGATGATTTTGCAGGTTGTACCCTTGCTGTGTAAGATCAACCAGAATCACATGATGCCGCTGCACACTATTGGTAATCGCCGTATTGTACTCCTGGATTTGTTGGCGCAGCATCTGCTGGTCGAACGTCGCGAAATAGCGGAGGAGCGTCAGGTCTGGAATGTTCGCGATAGCTATTCGCACATGTGGCGAACTCGCCTGTAGACGACTCAATAGCGTGTCAAGATCGCGTGCAAAGTTGTTGACCGGCACGTGATAGGCGATGTCGTTGATCCCCAACCAGATGGTGACAAGATCGGGATGAGCATCAACCGCCACGGGTAATTCCAGGCTCAGCGTGTCGTGAATGAGAATCGATGGAATCCCCAGGTTGATCAGGTGAATATGCCCGGCACCAAGCAAAGCAACAAGATCGGTTGGCCAGTTCTCGCTATAGGGAGCCTCTGTACCAATACCAAACGTATCGGGCGCACCGATTGCCACGTACGTAATCGGCGCGCCATCCTTTTGCTTCGCTGCCGGAACAGTGCTATGCCCCGCCGATCCCTCAAGCGATTGGGCGCAACCCGCTGCAACGAACGCGAGCAAACAGAGCATGAAAACCAGCGCTTTCATTTGCGCCGGTACTTCGGAACGAACTTGTTTATGGCAACGCAGCGGATAATCTGCGCGTACAAGTTGACGAGAGGCCATAGAATGAACCAGTCTATCTGGATTGCAGGTAACTAAATAATCACGAAAAGATTATAACATACTGGCTCTATTTATTGGTACCACTCGTATTCACTCACGTAAAATTGGGCCCCTTCACTTTTACCTCAAAGGCGCTATTGTGCAAACTGTCCAATCTAAACAGACCAAAGATCAATAAATCCTAAAGATATGGTTCTCATATATCAATATAACCTCAATAATATGGGAGTCACCATCAATATTTAGTCAGAAAATCGATGGTATCTGTGCACAATGCACAGATTGCATAACGGAATTTGTGATACATTGCCTCTATCGTCAAAGAAGTTGAAGGCTTTATACTTTCACCAAGAGAAAGTAAC
>VBHV01000313.1 GCA_005881995.1 Chloroflexota bacterium
GATGACGCGCTTGCCGGACAGATGATCGCCTATATTCAGGACTCTAAAACCAGGGCCGATACCTGTGGAGGTGTGTTTGAGGTTGTTGCTACCGGGGTACCGGTTGGTCTTGGCAGTTATAGCCAGTGGGATCGCCGCCTCAGCTCAAAAATCGCCATGGCGCTCATGAGCATTCCATCGATCAAAGGCGTGGAAATCGGCAATGGTTTCGAGGGGAGCCGGTTGCCCGGGACACAGGTTCACGATGTCATCCAGCGGCATGATGAGCAGGGCTGGCAACATCTCACCAATCATGCTGGGGGCATTGAGGGCGGGATCAGCAACGGCGCACCCATCGTGGCAAGAGCGGCGGTCAAGCCCATTTCTACCCTTGCGCATCCGCTGCCCACCGTGGATATTCGCACGCATGAGAACGTCAGCGAAGGCCGCTATGAACGCAGCGATGTATGTGTCGTGCCTGCTGCCGGAGTTGTGGGCGAAGCCATGCTGGCTATTGCGTTAACTGAGGCCTGGTTGGAGAAATTTGGCGGGGATAGCATGAAGGAGACGATGGCGAATTTTAAATCGTATGCTCCGGGTGCTCAATGAGAAAGCCACCCCACATGGAGTGGCTTCCCATACCGACAATGACAAGAACGAAGGAGGACCGGAGTTGTTTGTTCACGTGTTGCGGAAAACCCGCATCAGGCTCAGTACATTGTTCACGTAGCGCCAGTTGAAGATCCCTCTATGGATCACGGCCCAGCCGCCCTCATTATAGGCGCTGATGATATCCACCAGGTTGCCGTGAAAACCATTCCACAACCAGCGTAAATAGGTGGTGCCGAGCAGGATGTTCTCCCAGAGATGATAGGGATCGCGTTGAATGCCCGTCCCCCTGTTAATCCCCATTGCCGTCCCAGGCATCAGTTGCATGACCCCGATACCGCCATCCCAGGCAATCACATGCTGGTACCAACCGCTCTCCTGCCAGGCAATGGCAAGCAGGAGATTCGCCGGCAGCCCGTACATCGCTGCTGCGCGATGCAATAATGCTACCACCTGCCCATGAGATGACCACTGCAGCGCATCGTACGCATACCAGCGCACAGTTCCATTGGACAACAGCCCGCTTGACCCTCTGCCGGTGTTGCTTCCGCCTAATCGATAGGGGATGCACAATTGTTGGTTCACGAAGATCAGGTTAACGTTGCGAATAAAATTGACTCGTGCTAGCGTCCAGTAGTTCGTGTGATATCTCGAGGCGATATTGCTTAACGTGTCGCCCCGGTGTACTGTATACCATATACACCCATTCCCTGAACCTGGATTAGCGGCACTTGCGCCGCGTTGGGTATTAGAGACGACAAATGAACTCAATAACAGGGTCGCGGTACAGATGAGAAAGACAACATTTTTAGAGAAGCGGAATCGCATCACGAAACGCCT
>VBHV01000314.1 GCA_005881995.1 Chloroflexota bacterium
CATGCTCCTTTCTTTCTATATCATCACTCTTTTGAACAACATAATCGAAACAATTATTCTCATGCCGCGCCCTACAACCTCAGAGCCTCCCTTTCTGCTCGCGCTTGCGCAGGTCATTGATAGCATCGTACATCTGGTGCATGCCAACGCCCCCCGACTGTGATAGCTCTTCCAGGCACTCGGTGCGCAGCTTGAGCGCTTTGGCAAACGCGGCAGGCGTCATACATGCCCATTGAGCCAGTTCGTCCAGGATGGGCTGGTCGGCGTGTTCGAAGGTATCGTCAAATTCGTTCCAGAGGGAGAGCGGCAGCGGGACTACCGTACCTGGTTGTTTGGCGTCAGCGTGCGCTTGCAGGAAGTGTGTCGTCAGCCAGCGGCGGCGCAGGGGATAGACATGCCCAACGACTCCAATATTGACCACCAGACCCAGACGCCGCACATCCTCGGCGGGTAATCGTAGATCATGCTGGTACATATACAACACATCGTCGATGGTATCGGCATGCACGCTCGTTGCAATATGGTAGCCTCTGGCAGGTAGCGTGAGGTAGCGGCGTGCCACACGCCCCCACATATAGATGGGAAGGTGATCACTGACCTCGTTGCATAGCGCGTAGGTGTGGGCAGGTTCGATGTCGGGCAGCTGAGTAAACGCGAAGTTCTCGTACATGCCGGACATATACGCCAGCGCCGTATCTTCAGGCACGAACTGCAAGAGCGCATTGAGCGTCGTCGTCTTTCCTATACCCGGCTGTGGATCGGTGGGGCCTGCTACCGTCAGTGATGCCCCATGTTCTAAGAGCAACCAGGTCAGCGCGGCGGTCTGCGCGTCAACACTGCGCACGGCGATAATCTGCGCCGTCGACAACGGTCGCCTTGAGTCATAATGTTTGCTCTCCCTCCCGTTGACCCTCAGCGTTCGCCGGTTCGGGTTCAGGAGTGGGCGGTTTCAACCATCCGGGCTTGGGACTCCAACCGATAGCAATGATGCGGGGCCGCCCTTCATCTCGCAATTCAACCAGGCTGACCGAGGCGTTGTCGATCATAAGGCTCCCGGCTCGTCCTGCCTCCAATCCCGTATAATGGGCGAGCAGCAGCTTGATCACATCGGCATGTGCTACAAACGCCGGGTACTTACCGATCGTCTCATTTGCAAGCCAGCGTTCAACGGCAGCCACTGCTCGTTCCTGCACTCGGGGAAACGTTTCAACATCGGGGGGCGCAACGGTCGGGTCCTTCACAAAGGCCTTCCATTCAGGGTCGTTCTTACCGAGTTCGTCATGCCTTTGCCCGGCCCAGTGACCTACATCAATATCCATCAGGCCAGGCTCAAGCTGAATAGGCAACTCACGAGTTCGCGCCAGAATATCAGCAGTTTCAAGCGCACGTTCCAATGGACTGCTAATAATGGCGCTGATTGGAAAAACGGCTAACGCATCGGCCAGCCGCGCAGTCTGGTCTCGTCCAGTATCATTAAGCATCACCCCCGGCAATTGACCGGGAAGGAGTTGTTCAACATTCCAGGTAGTCTGCCCATGCCTAATAAGTAGCAGGGTTTGTTTCATACCAGTCTTTATACTTTCCTCTAAAACAGCTTTTTGAAACCCAAGTCGCCATATCCGCCACCTCCACCCATAATAATGCATGCCCGCGCTCAGGTAAATCCACAACACCAACATCCACCCATGTACCACACCGGTCAGCCTTGCAAGAAAACCTTTCCTACGCGATCCCATTTCTTAGACCCAACACAAAGCGATAACACATCGATACTCGCATTGGGGTACCCCTGGAGATATCTCGACCAACCAATGTGATTTAATTGTATCAGGGGACATGCCAGAGGTGCAAGCGACAGCTTTTTAAGATCGATCAGTTCTGATAGAGATCACAAATGAAATGAACTTGCTCATGTACATCGCAAATCTGGAGTTGGGCAGCCTGTTCATCCATTTGCACCTGGTACAACCAGTGTTCGGGCTTCCCCAAGGTAGCAAATTGCTCTAAAGCTTGTTCTATGGTTTTCCAGAGCGGGAAGCTACCATGGTGTTTTCCGCGCCACCATCCATCATCGTCCTGTTTCAGTTGCAAGATGGTCTGGTGGTCCTGGTCCATAAGGATGATGATGGGTTCCCTCCGGCCTGTGTGCGTCATAACTGCCTGATTGATCTTGATCGTTCCCGGCCACCACCACTGTAGAAACCAGCGGAACGCGTTGTTTTGTAACAGGGTGAGAAAATAATGCTCAGGCTGCAGTTGAACTTTGCTTCCAACAGGTTGCTGAAAGAGTTCGCGAGCACTGGCCAGAGGTGAAACCTCTGGGGTACGAAGAGGCATAAAATGGAGTGGTGTCTCCAGAAACCGGCCCAATGCGCTTCGTCCATCTGAAGCTTTCTCGACGATCATGAAACCACTGGCTCCAAGCGTTCCCTGTAAAGCTGTCACCAGGCGGCCACCGGGTGCAAGCTGTTGATACCACGCCTGCGGAATAAACGCTGCGCTCGCTGTGACGATAATACGATCGTAGGGCGCGTGTGAGACTTCGCCCTGGGTTCCATCGTGTGCCTCCACATAGACCTGCCCAACGACCCGTTGGAGAATCTGTCTCGCCTGGCTCACCAGGTCTTCATTGAGATCGATGGTCGTAATCAGCGTCGGGTCTTGTACCAACTCGGCCATAAGCGCGGCATTATATCCAGTGCCTGTGCCAATTTCGAGAACCTGTTGGCCACGTTGGATGTCCAACGCCTCCAGCATTTGCACCATGATCGAAGGCATAGAGCTCGAACTGGTCGGGGCATTGCTGGTCAATTGTGTGACCAGCGCCTTGTCTTGATAGACAATCGCCAGCCAGTCTTCTGGCTCCATGTTCTCGGACGTGTATCTTTCCCAGATTTGTTGACCTGAAGATCGATCATAGAAGACGGAAACGAATTCCTCGCGTGGAATACGTGCAAAAGCCTGGGCCAGACGTGTACTGCGAATGGCTCCTTTTTTTTGGAGTTGCTCAACAAGCCGTTGGCGATACCTTTCGCTTAGCGAAGTCAGGCGCGATGTTGTCATATTCACGCAGCACGCTGGCGTAATACTTCTGCAACTGGCTCTACATGTGGATCGATCGTCTGTGTGAGTGTGACAATGGTTTTTTTCTGGCCCAAGAAACCTACTCCTCGTCATCCTTGGTCCCTGAATCAGCGAGAAGGCCGGTCTGGGGATCGCTCCCATCATCCGTCTCATCCGCGTCTTCCATGGTGTCATCCCGTTCTACCCCGTCGTCATTGGTTCGGTAGGGTGTTTCTGCCCCTGCCGTTGGGTCGGTAAGCAAGGGAAATGAACTGGAGGCATGGCTACGATATCGCCAGATAAATGGAACAAGCCTTTTTGGAAGCAAACGTACACCTGGCTCAGCTACAGTCCTATGCATAGGTAGCTCCTCTCGTGAAACATCTGTACTCAAAGGTGGTTCAAGCAAGACGATGCAAGCAGAGTTCTTTCTCCTGAGTATACTGCAAATGCTCGCGTTTATCAACGCAAGGCAATTGAACTTCTGGTAGATCTATCCCAGCCGAATAGGAATTTCTACTCTGTTTTCACATTCCTGTAGCTCTTTGCCTTACTTCGTAGTGTATCATGAAAGAAACGTCATCTAGAGAAGCGGGAGCCAGACATGCAATTTTACGCACTTATTGAAGAATGGCCTGACGAATGTATGGCCTTCTTTCGCGAATTACCGGGATGTTATTGTTCCGCGCCAACCTATCAAGAAATGGTGAAGGCCGTTCCTGGCGCCGTTGCCGATTATTTAAAGTGGGTCAAAGTTGTGGCGAAAGAGGGAGGAGCGGGACCCCGTTTTGAAGCCGACCTCGCTCCACCTGATGACATCGAAATTGATAAAGCGCTTAATGTCGCTGCCACGGCCCGCGCGGCATTACTCGAACTTTACGAGCAGGTTTCGCCCGAACGCCAGCGTCGTCGCCTCGCTCCAGATTCCTGGTCGCTTACCGAACATATGCTGCACCTCTTAGAATCCGAAGGCTGGTACGTGTCACGTTTGTCTGAGCAACCCATTGAACCAACAATCGATGCAAATGCCGATATTGCCATGATATTTTTCGATCATGCCATGGACTACGAACTTATTCTACGCGGATTATCACCTGAACAACGCAGCCAGGTCTTCACTCATGACGGCGCCGAGTGGACCGCAGCGAAGGTTTTACGGCGCATGACCGAGCATTTGCGTGAGCATTATCCCTGGATGGTCGAAATAGCGAAAGAGGTCAAGCAATAGGATAGGTCCCTTTCAGGCATTTCCCGGTCACATTGACTCGGCAGCCACCTGAGCAAAATTGAGTGCAGCTACCAGCGATACGCCGCCGATAATATTTCCGATCAGTGTTGGCAGCATAAAGCCCAGCAGATAGATTCCCCAGGAAACAGCCCCAATATTGACCAGGTAAAGGACATCAACAGAACCGGCTATAAGCGGAGATAATCATAGCAGATCAAGAATAGAGCGCTTGTAAAAAGGATGCAACAATCTGTTCTGTTTCTTCAGGACTTTGCGTTTCCATCAGCTGCATTCGCAATTCCTGCGCACCTGGAAAACCATTTGCGTACACTTTAAAGAATTTACGCAGTATCGGAAAATGTTTTGTATTACCCCAGGTGTCCTGCCAAAGCCGCATATGCTCAAGCAGCAGGTGCATTTTTTCTTCCGGTGTTTTATCACTTAACACGATATTTCCTGAAAAGAGGAATGGGTTATCAAAAATGCCTCTTCCTATCATGGCCCCGTCTGCACCTACCTCTGCCACTTTTTGTTTCGCATCGCTCAGTGATTTCACATCCCCGTTTCCAATAATCAGCGTCGTACTTTGCATTGCATTTCTCATGTCAACCACTGTTTTCAGCTTGTCCCAGTGCGCCGGGACTTTGGACATTTCAGAAACGGTACGCGCGTGCACGGTCAGCACAGCCGGTTTTTGTTCAAGCACAAAGGTAATCCAACTAAAGTCAATTGCCCGGAAACCAAGTCGTGTTTTGACGCTGACGGGTATAATACCTGCGGCTCCTTCTTTTGTCGCGTCAATAATCTCTTTAGCAAGCGGCCTGTTATTAATGAGTCCAGAACAGGCACCTTTTTGCATGACGCCAGACGCGGGGCAGCCCATATTCAGGTCAATGCCATCAAAACCCA
>VBHV01000315.1 GCA_005881995.1 Chloroflexota bacterium
CAAAAAGCCCAGATAGCTCGAGAGCGAGGTGACCTGGACAATAGCGGTACTAATGATCAGGTAGAGGAGGGCGCCCACAGCCAACAGAACGAGTAGGTAGACGACGAGCACGGCCAGAAAGCGTGGAAGCACCCGTGCCAGCAGGGTCACCAGCGGTGAGAGGGCGTAAGCGAACAAGGCTGCGATGACCAGCAAGAGTAGGGTCTTTGTCACGTGCCCAGCTGTCCACAAAATCAGCAGCGCCACGCCAGACCATGCCAGGACGGCCAGGGGAATGATCAGCCGCCGCACCCATCGCGCGAGATTGACCAGCAGTTCATCGGTCTGGACAGGGGCAACGACCACCTCCTCCGTACTGGTCTGTGTGTCCCCTGATGGGCCAACTCCACGCGCGGTCGTTCCCTGGGGAGGTTTCCTGAGCACCTGTATTCCCTGGTTGAGCAAGCTGACCAAGCGCGGCCCCTTTCCCTTTTGTGGCGAGGATGCCTCCTTCGCATGTCTCTCGTCGTTCATGTTCGTCCTCCTCTGCTCGTTCAGGAAAGTGCGGTGCATCAAGCAGTAGTGTGATGACGGGATGGATAGGCACACACAAGAGAGGCAGCCGTGAAACGCTCCATCTGGCTGCCTCTCTTCTCTGTGTCAACAACGACTCTGACCTCGCACGCCAGTATCGTCTCCCTCGATAGTCACATCGCCCTTGCGCACGATAGCGAGATTACCGGGTTTTTGATGAACAGGGGCTAGAATTTTGAAGGGCGCAGCAGCTTGTGGAACAGGCCGAAAAGGAGGAAGGTCGTGGGCCACTGGCCCACGAAAATGCTCCAATCGCGCTTGCCCATCAAAAACAGACTTGCTGAGACGATGATAGAGCCGAGGGCTGCCCAATACCAGACCACTTCAGGAACCTGGTCGGTCACGCGGAAGTATTGCGCCTGGGCATCCTGGGCGGTATCTCTAGGGGTATCTACTCTTGTTGCCATGAAATGCTATCCTTTCAATATATACTAATTTGTTCACATCAACTCTTTCCGATTTTCGGGAGCCTATAACTTGAGACGTTGCATCCTACCGGAGCGGGTAAGAGTTGATTCTCTTGTGGCACGTGTAAAAAACTACGGAGCCGTCTGGAAGCAGTGTTCTCTTTCGTCTACCTCAACATCCCTCAACGCGCGGCGCAGATTGCTCAGCGCTACCTGTATACGCTTTTTGAGAGTGTTTTCTGATATCTGCAACCTTTGAGATATTTCTGGAAGCGTCATTCCTTGATAGTAGTGGAGGGCGATGACATTTTGCTGCTTCGCAGGCAATTGCTCTACTGCATGCGCGAGATCCCAACTGCGCTCTATATAACCCCTGGCATAATCTGCTACCTGAGACGCTAGCAACGTTTCTTGCTCAGAAAATGATTGATAGAGAAATGCCGTAGATCGTGCGAACCGGCGCTTTAAGCTGATACACTGATTGACGACGATGCGCAACAACCAGGAGCGCAGCGCTCCCGTTTCACGCAGGCTGGGGAGATGTTGCCATGCCTGGATGAGCGCGTTTTGTACAGCATCCTCGGCACTATCTCGATCTTTTACAATAGCGTACGCGGTACGTAGCATCAGCCCAGCGTACCGGTCGAAGATATCATCAAAAGCGTCTTTATCCCCTTGCAATGCACGAGCTACTAGTATATGTTGTTCAGCCGTCAATTCAGCTTTCGCCTTTTCTTGCTGTTCAGTCGTCGATGCTGCTAATTCACTTTCCATCAACTCAGAAAAAGGAGTTGTCGGCTCGTAAGTGGTAAGCGCTGCCATACTTACTGTTCCTTTTTATTTAACTTGTTCAAACTCTATACAAACACGTAACATACATTATACGAAATGGCAACGTGTTCGGACTCAAAATGTTGATATTTCGCGAAGGAAGATGGATACAGCAAACAGGGGATTGACTAGAAGAAAATTAAGGGGCAGCCAAGAGCGGTGGTCGTTCAGCAGGGATCACGGGAACCCAGAGTTCAACGTAGAGCACCAGGCAGTACAAGAGTGAGGAGCCTCGCACTGCATGAAAGCAAAGGGAGGGAGCATAGCAGCTCGATGGTAAAGAAGCAGGAAAAGGCCATATGCCCGGTTTCGAACGGTGCTTTCCAGCGATAACTTGACCTTTTCCTGCACTTACTGGAGAGACTCGTCGTGCATTTCATGGATACACAACTTATATTTTTCTTTAAAAAATTCGGTAAAACGCACGTTGAGTCTTAGGGCCTCGGTCGATTTGGCTGGTTCGGCTGGTTTGGCTGGTTTGGTCGATTTGGCTGGTTTGGCTGATTTGGTCGATTTGGCTGTGCCGGCGCAGCAGCACCGGATCGTGTTGATGGCACGTCCGTACCCGCCTGCTGAGCCACATGCTTCAGATCACTCTGCACAGTGCTTCCCATCTCAGCGACACGATTAGCCTGTTGTTGCACCTCTTGGACACGCTGTCCCATTTGTTGCACCTGCTGCTTGAGTTCCGCATTTTCCGGCGGAATGCCACGTACGTATTTGAAACGCTCAGCCAGGAGATTGCGCATCTCCTGGCCTGTCCTTGGTGCCAAGAGCAGGCTGGCACCCAATCCCACCAGCAACCCGTTCGTAAAACCACTCATATTTCAACTCCTTTCAACTTTTACTGATCTGTTTATATCTACCCTTTCCTGTTTTTCGGTAGACTCTCAATATAGACGTTGCCTCGTACCATAGTGGGTAACATTTGGATGCCATAGCGTTTGTCGTGTAACGACAAACGGTGAAATTAGCCTTAGTGACGCAACTGGCCGCCTTTAAAGCCAAATTCACGAACTTCTATACCCGTTCTCATCACCTGACACGTCTCATTCCAGGAGGTTCACTTCAAGTAACCACAATTAGTAGAGTCAATCGATTAAATAGTTGTTCCCTCGTTAGAAAAGAGGTTTCATGGTTTCGCAACAAACAACCTGGACACCCAATCGGATCGTCGCTTTCGTGATTGGGATCGTCTTTTTGATCGTCGGCATCCTGGGCTTGATCCTGGATACGACCTCTGGTAACCTGGTCGGCTTTGATGTGGACCTGGTTCATAACCTGGTTCATCTGCTCACAGGCATTCTTGGACTCGCGGCAGCGTTTACCGGCTGGGCGCGCCGCTTCAATCAGATCTTCGGCATCATCTACATCCTGGTAGGGATTGCAGGTCTCATTCCTGCCCTCTACTTCGATGAGAGGTTGCTTGGACTGATGCACGTGAATGCAGCCGATAACGTTCTCCACCTGGTCGTGGGCTTACTTGCCGCAGCCGTCGGTTTCTTTGTGGCCGACTCTGGCACAACAAGGGCGAATACAGATACAATGGCTCGCCCCTAACAAGGCTACCACTGTTTGAGTAGATAAGCGTGTCTGCTCGCGAGATTTG
>VBHV01000316.1 GCA_005881995.1 Chloroflexota bacterium
GATCTACGATGAGCAGTACGGCGGCGGCATCCTGGATGACAAAGAACTTAAGGCCATCATTCCTGGCGGCTCCTCGACACCTATTCTAGGGGTGGACAAGGTAGATACGCCGCTCGACTTTGAGGCTATCGCAGCGGCTGGCTCGATGCTTGGTTCGGGAGGGATTATTGTCATGCACGAAGATACTTGCATAATTGATGCCGTGCTGCGTATGACCGAGTTCTACCGCGATGAGTCCTGCGGCAAATGCACACCGTGCCGCGAAGGAACTTACTGGTTGACCGAAATCCTGCATCGCATCGAGCATGGACACGGGAAACAGAAAGATGTCGATCTGCTGCTGGATATCTGTGATAACATCACTGGGAAGTCCTTCTGCCCGCTTGGTGATGCCGCCACCAGTTCGATTATCAGCAGCGTCAAGTTGTTCCGCGACGAGTATGAAGCGCACGTGCGTGAAGGTCGATGTCCGTTCAAACATCGTGCGGAGCCTGATTATCCCGAAGCAGGAGTGCAATCTTTGCAGGCGGGAGCGAGATAGAAGAAAAGTATGCCAGAAGAGAATAAAGACGAATTAGTACACCTGACCATTGACGATATACCTGTGGCGGTTCCGCCGGGAACACTGGTCTGGGCGGCTGCCCGGCAAATCGGGATCGAGATTCCTATTTATTGCTATCATCCTAAAATGCCGCCTTTAGGCGCGTGCCGCATGTGTTTTGTCGAGATCGAGAAGATGCCTAAGCCCCCGCAGACGGCGTGCACGACGCCCGTCAGCGAAGGCATGATTGTGCATACTAAAACCGAGAAGGTGCAGAAGGCGCGCCGTGGAACGCTGGAATTTCTGCTCATCAATCACCCGCTCGACTGTCCCATCTGCGATAAGGGTGGTGAATGCGATTTGCAGGACTTCACCCTGCGACATGGACCCGGCGGGACGCGCTTCGACCTGTATAAGCGTCACTATCCCAAGCCTGTGCCGGTCAGTGATCGCGTGATGCTGGACCGCGAGCGCTGCATCCTGTGCCAGCGCTGCACGCGCTTCAGTTCGGAAATTTCGATGGATAACGGGCTGGTGATGATCTCGCGCGGTTACAAGATGGAGGTCGGCACGGCTCCCGATCATGCCTTTGACTCGATCTTTTCTGGCAACACCGTTGAGATGTGCCCGGTGGGTGCGTTGACCGCCAGCGCGTACCGCTTCAAGGCGCGCCCCTGGGAGTTGAAACGCACGCCCAGCGTGTGCAACAACTGCAGCGTGGGCTGTAATGCGCGTATCGATGTGCGCGTAGATAAGATCATGCGGCTGATGTCACGCACCAATGATGCCATCGATGATGGCTGGCTGTGCGACCGGGGACGCTGGGGCTTCGAGTTCGTCAACAGTCCGCAGCGACTGCGCACGCCGCTTATTCGCCAGAAAGGGCAGTTGCAGCCCGCCACCTGGGACGAGGCCATCTATATGCTCGCCTCTCGCCTGCGCATAATCGCTGATAAGCACGGGCCGGAAGCGATTGGCGGCATTGGCTCGACGCGCACGACCAACGAGGAAGCGTACCTCTTCCAGAAGCTCTTACGCGGGGTCATAGGGACACCTCATATCGATCATCATCATGGCTCCTTCCCTGGCCCACGTGACGCGCTGACAGGCAGACCCTGGATGATGACCAACAGCATCGCCGATATCGAGAAGGCCGCGCATATCGTGCTGATTGCCTCTGACCCATACGAACGCCAGCCGATTCTCAACCTGCGTATCAAGAAGGCCATGAAAGCTGGCGCGCATATCTACATCGTCAATGAAGGGGCAACGGAACTTGATCGTTTCGCGGCAAGCAAGATTACTATTCCACAACACGGCGCGGGCATGGCCGCGAAAATGCTACTCAAACATGTTCTGAGCGATACGATTGACAACCCGCGTCAATACGAAGATATCCGCGCAAGTCTAGAGCAAGATAACG